>JAUIJJ010000169.1 GCA_030431385.1 bacterium
CACAAATACAAAAGCGGGGCTTCAAGCCGCTATGCGCATCCTGCAAAAGCGCAAGCAAGCGAACAAGCAAGTCTTCATGATCACAGACGGGAAACCCTCCGCGATTCGCGAAATGGGAGAGCTCTACAGGAATCCGTTCGGCTTGGATCCGAAGATAGTGGCACAGACCGTTAACGAGGCGACCGCCCTCCGCCGAAAGGGAATCACGATTACCACTTTCATGATTACGTCGGACCCCTACTTGCAGGACTTTGTGGACAAACTCACGAGAGCGAATAAGGGGCGGGCTTACTATGCATCCTTGGATAATCTCGGGAAGTTCATCTTCGCCGACTACGCAAAGAATAAGAAGAAGCGGGTATAGAATGAAAGTCCTCGAAGCGCTAATCTGCATTGGCATCATTTCGCTGTTGCCACTATCCGTCGCGGCTCAGCAATCAGCGCCACAGCCGCTCGTGAACGCTATTCAACGCGATTTCGCCGCCTCCGAGTTTTGGGACGATGGGCTCGCAGAAGTAGCTCACTATCAAGCGGAGCGTGTGATCTACGGCGCGGCGCGACCCTACGAAGCGCACCTGATCACAGTTAAGGAAGACTTCAATACGGAGTACTACGCGAAGGCCGATTGGCCGTACGGTCAAAAACCCATCTTGCCGGTACTAAAGCAGAACTACGTCGGGCAGATATCGACTCCCAACTATGACTATCACTACAATCGCAGCCTCTTTGTCGACCGTGAGAACTTCTCCAGATCGGTGAAACTCACGATCACCGGTTTCGAATGGTGCGGAAACGCCTACAAAGAATTTCAACTTTGGCACGACTCTCCGCTTCAGATTTACCACTCATATTGGGATGGTGAGGGAAGCGGCCAGCGAAAGCTCTCCAACAACGATAACATGTTCTTGGAAGAAGAGTTGTTCCTTCTCCTGCGCGGGTTGAAGTTCGAGGATGGGCTCGAGGCGTACTTTCAATTGTACACCAACCAGACGACGAACCGGGCACCGGAGCCTGTCGCAAATCGCGCAGGTCTTCACGTCGTTGAGGGTGAGGAATCGTGGCAAGTATCAGTACAGACCGAAGAAGGACGCTCGATGATGTTTGAGTTCGACGTCGAGTATCCCCACGTCCTCCTTCAGTTTGAGCACAGCGACGGAAGGAAGATGAGTTTGGAGTCTGTTAGCCGATACGCTTATTGGGAAATTCAGGACTAGAGAATGAGCACTTCCCTGTTGATACTAGCGCAGTTCGGCGATCCAACCGAGACGTTCACCCAACGCTACTTCTCTTATGTTGTGCTCGGGTTGGTAATGTCCTTTGGCTATATCGTCTACCGAATCCAGAAACAACGGCGGACGAATGAAAGCAAGCCTGAGAAGCAGACAGCGGAAAGTGAGCTGAGAAGGCTCGAGCAGGAACTATTGGGCGCGGATGCAGAACCCGATTCAGCAATTGAAGAAGACGACGGAGATGACGTACTCGCCCTCTCGCCGGAACAGGAACAAGAGCGAGATAAACTGAGGGGAATGGCCGGAGATGTACCTCCACAAAACAACAGAAAAAGCGATCTCGAAGATGATAACTAACACGTACAAATTGCCTCGCTTGGTGCAGGGACTCGCCCTCGCCTTTCTTGTCCTCTTGTTCACGCTTGCTCAACAGACCGCGCACGCCGGTGGAATTGGCTGGAACGCGGCCGTGATCGACTACTCGCCGGAATTCATTCCGACAGGCGAAAACACTGTCGTAAACGTCACCATACAAAACCTGGGGCAGGCCACCTACGTTCAACTCTTTCTAACTGATGCCCCTGCATCTTGGGGCGTCGTGAATCTGACACCGCAGCTCGTGTTCATGGGATTCGAAGAGATTCAAAACTTCCAAGTTCAGGTCTTCAGTGGAGTTGCGGAAACAGAGACCATCGGATTCGATCTCTACGTCTATCAGAACTTTCAGGATCCATTGCTCGTCGGTGAGGCGCAGATCAGCATCACTGCGAAGACCGCACCCGAGCCATTTACAATCATCTTCCCGACAGTGAATGAAGTCATCGGCAATGAGTTACAAGTGGAGTGGGGGACGTCGTTTGAAGCCGTCGACTACGACCTCACTGTCCGCCAAATGATTAACGGTCAGCCCTCATTCACGCCTGTGTTCGAGGTGTACAACACAACGCAACGCGTTCATCGTTTCGACGCGAGCAACCTACCCCTCGATACTCAATTCCAGGTCAACGTGACCGCCAAGAACGAAGTGGGACAAACACCTGCGGCACCACGGTTTTTCCTCACGGCACCTCCTCCACAATTGGGTTCGTTTTCAATCGTCATTCCGTCGACGAATCAGCAGATGAATGCATCGCCTACCTTCATTTGGGGACAATCGGTCAACGCGGACTCTTACGACGTCACCGTGGTTCGCGGCGACACTGGGGCCGACATTGTTAGAGAAGTTACCAACATTTCCTCTACGTTCTATGTCTGGGAGGATCCGCCCTTAGAGGCCGGAGTTTATCGGCTCGCCATCGTGGCAAAGGGAATGGCGGGGGAGTTGCTCAATAGCGGCGGTGCTGTCAGGTTTACAGTCTCTGAATTGACACCGTTTTCGTTAAACGCTCCAACCGCCAATCAAACCAACGTGAATCGCCATACCGGATTCGATTGGAGTCCATCCAACGGCGCCGATGGATATGTTTTTCGATTATGGCAAGAGCTACCAGAAGGAACATATCCATATTACTCTGCAACGGTGCCAGCTGGGTCAGGTAACCAATTCTATATGTTGCCCTTCGAGTACAATCTGCGCCCCGGATGGGAATACAGCTGGCAAGTGGAGGCCTTTACAGAGTTCGAGACATTGCTCAACACTGGCGGAAGGCAGAACTTCACCGTCTCGCCTCTATCCACCTTTGATCTTGTTTCGCCGGCGAGCAACGAGAAGGGTGTCATACCCGTTCCGACTTTTGAGTGGGACAGTTCGCCAGGTGCAACCGCGTATCTGCTCGAACTCGCACCAGTCCTTCCGAGTGGAGATGTCGACTCCGACAACATCGTGCGTTCACAATCATCAATCACACAACCAATGTGGGAGAGTGAATTTGATCCTTTCGAGTTAGGTGAAGAATTGGCATGGCGTGTGGCAGCTACGGATGGCATCAACGTAGAATTCAGCTACGGGTCATGGCGCAAATTCACCGTCGATCCATTGACTGATTTTGGCCTCTCATTCCCTACTGAGAATTTGATGGCCGTGTCTGTCGAGACCGCCTTCGAGTGGGAAGAAGTCCCCGGCGCGACAGGCTACATCCTGTATCTACGTATTCCCGGCGAACTTCCGCTGCCACCGATCAACGTGACGGGAGGTGTGAATTCCTACAACCTAAGAAACAACGGGAAACACCTGAACGGGAACACGTTCTATCAGTGGAGAGTCGAGGCGATTGCTGATGGTGTGAGCAGAGATTCGCTCGAAACGCGCACGTTCAAGACAGAGTCCCGCGCTGTCCTCCTGGGTTGCGACGTTATTGATCAGATTCTCGGGCGTCAGGTCCTCAGCGATCTGGAGCGTGTCAGCGGTGGGCTGAACAGCGTCATTGACTGCGCGAGCTACTACCAGTACCTTGCGCTTCCCGATGCGGTAGAGTGTGACAACTAACTCCCGTCGTTCACTTCATAACACAAAGAGCACTGAAAGGATCGAGTTTTGAGCAGGTATACGATCATTGCACTTCTGCTTAGTCTCATGACAATGGGTTGCATGACCGGCAGAGTCTCAACAACAGAGCGGACTGCCGTTGAGCAAGCGCTTCTTTCTCAATCGGCTGAGCGTACAATCGATGATTTCCCTCAAGAGCTAGAAGGAAATGGGAGGTCGTTTTACCTGATTACAGACGAGTTTGATCGTCCCGATGAAGCTTTCATTCTTTCCGAGCTTCGCCACTATCTGCTTTCAAATGGGTTTCATGAGGTCCGATGTTTCTCCGAGAAAGAGAACCTTGACGAGTGTATCAAGTCCGCCGACATCATCGTGGAACCGCGCGCAGCAACCGCAGCCATTGATGACTCCGAACTGCTGATCGGCATCCCTGAATGGGAGCTCAACCTTGGTTTGGTCGGGACGTCTACGCCAGAATTTGCACTGTACAAGAAAACAACTCAGCGCGGTAGAAACCGCATGGCAATTCATGGCACCGATCGGGAAACCGGCGAATTGATCTTCGACATTCCCTTTGCACATTCCGAAACCTATTACATCAGACAGAAGCTGTTCTTCATTTTTGCATGGCGGATGACGAATCTGGAAGGCCCGTTTTAACAGGGTCCAATGGCGAGTGAACGGACAGTGCAGGCGCGGGAACACTCGGGGATGCTCATCGCATCTTCGATTCCGATTAGGTACCTAATGGAAGTCGATCTCATCGGACTGCTTCCGCTGATGTACGAACGTATTCTGATTCCTGAGTCTGCACGTATCGAGTTAACCCGCTCGGCGGAGCGCGGCCGTGTCGTCCCGGATCTTGCTTATCCATGGCTTGAGGTCGTCGAACCTGAGCGGAGTCCCGTTTTCAACGCGCACCCTCTGATGACGCGTGGAGATCTCGACGTGTTTCGCATCGCTTCTGGTGAGAAGGGCCTGTTGCTGTTGGAGCCGAAAAGCCTCCGCCAAGTCGCTCAGATCAACAAGTACAACGCGACGGGTACGCTTGGGTTGATCGTGATCGCGAAGAAGATCGGCCTCGTGGATAAGGTGAAGCCGTTACTGCCATTGCTGCAAAAAGCGGGGCTGACAGTCAGTCGAAACCTTAGATCGTTCGTCTTACAACAATCAGGAGAATTGGATGCCGATGAAGCTTTTTGATTCTCATTGTCACTTCCACGACAAGCGTTTCAACGATGATCGCGATGCATCATTTCAGCGCGCGATTGATTCCGGAGTGACACGGATTCTAACGCTCGGCGACGACTTGGAAGCATCCCGAAAGGCGATAGAGGTCGCCGAACAATATGAGGGCGTCGTGGCCGCGGCGGGTGTTCATCCGTCGAATGCGCGCAGCTGGAACGAGAGTTCTGCGAATGAACTCGAAGAGCTCTTGGCGCATCCGAAGGTATGCGTACTCGGCGAGATTGGATTGGATTACTACTGGGACAAGACGGATGAGTTTGTAGAGATCCAACACCGCGTTTTCCGCGAGCAGCTTCGTATGGCGAAGCGGTTGAACTACCCGGTTTCGATTCACTCGCGCGAATCGAACGCCGATGTGCTGACAATTCTGGAAGAGGAAGATGGTGCGAACATTGGTGGTGTCTTGCATTGTTTCAGCGGCAGTCTCGAAGAGGCGCGACGGGGACTTGCTCTTGGATTCTATCTTGGAGTTGGAGGTCCAGTGACCTATAAGAAGAACGACGAGCTCAGAGAACTGCTCGCAGAGATCGGTACGGAGCACTTGGTCGTAGAAACCGACGCGCCGTATCTGTCGCCTCAACCCTTTCGGGGAAAGCGCAATGAACCTGCGTACGTTGCGACGACCTGTCAGCTGTTTGCTGAGTTCTTAAGCGTCGCACCGGAGCAGATGGCAGAAGTGACGTACAACAATGCGCTAAAAGCACTACGCATTTCTTAGTGGAGAGCTACTGACCTGCTCGAGAGTTGACTTCATCCCAATGATCTTTAAGCAAGTGCTCCAGCACATACTGTTCTGCAGTCTGTTTTGGTCCCGGAAGATCCAACATCGATCTGGTCGTTGCGTTTAGGTGGCGCTTCAGATAGTATTGGTAGAATTGCTCGACTGAATCCCCCACGTGATAAGTCCCCGACCAGATGCCATCGCGTGACTCTGACACCGGCGAGTTCGTTTCTGAGCTAATCAATTCGTTGTTCTCCTCTAGCTGCTGCAAGTCCTCATAGGAGATCCCAAACATGAACTCGCGAAAAGACCACAACTGAGCGTCCCCGCAGTCCTCTCTGACCAGAAAGTCGATAAAGCGCGAATTGCATCCGGAGGTGAGTAGGGCAAAGACTTCAGAAGCCCCCAGCATCGTGCCGTACGCCACCCGTATCCGCCGACGGGCTTTCCACGTTTGAGCAAGCGCTGGAATGACTTCGTGCAGCTCCAGAATCGGCCCCGCGTCCCAGATCTGAAGGAGCAATTGTGCGGCGCGTTTTCTTACTTCGAGTTCGCTCTCACTTCGGCAGACAATCGCGGTCAATATCTCTTCAGCTGCCTTTTGATAGACACATTCGGCGATGTTGTCGGTAAGTCGTTGGTCCAGCGTTTCTCGGACTTCATCATCGGGTTTGAGTTGGTCAACAACGTGGCGGAGCATCCGAAAGAAGTTCAAGCGCGCCATCACCATCGACCGCCCAATCAGCGCTCGTGTCGGGATGACGAGTTCAATCGAGAATGAGTTTTGGCTCGTGAGTCTGCGAACAAGCGTCACGATGTCGCGCTGTTGTACGCCGAGAGATTGGCTTCTTAGTGGTGATGGATAGCGAGCAAATGCGCGCGCCACTTCTCTAAGTGAAACGCGATGTTCCTCGATGGATGACACCAACTCGTCGCGAGAGGCCTGCTCGGACAGTGAACGAATTCGCTCAGCAAGCGCGGACTCGCGCTCGCTTAGTGCCATCGGTGCTGTTGGCGTCTCCATTGGCTTGCCTCTGGAATTCCTCGCGCTAGTTGAGGTCCTTCAATCGTACCTGCATTGCTTCCGCATCGGCCATGTACTTTGCGAGCTTTTCGCGCTCTTGCATTACAACCTGCTCGGGTGCTCTACTGACGAAACTCTCATTGGAGAGCTTCTTTCTGGTTGCTTCGAGACCCTTTTGCAGAAACCCCAATTCCTTTTCGAGTCGCTCGACTTCGGCACGACGAAACTCTTCGCTAATGAGTACTTGAAGGAACAATTCGCCGCTGACGAATGAACTGGCAAACTTCGACTGCGGCTGGCTCTCTGCAATCTCCAATGTTCCCAAACCCGCGAGCGCACGAATCTGGTCGGAAGACTTTTCAAGATAGAGTCGTTTGTTGGCGGCAGGCATTTGAATCAGGACATCGAGCTTCACGTCCATAGTGACTCCCATTTCGCCTCTGATGTTGCGGATCGCTCCGACCGTCTCCCTGAAGAGCTCGATATCCTGTGTGGCCTCTTCGTCAGAGTAAGTCGTTTCATCCGGCCACGGCGCGACCGCGAGAACAGGCGACGTGAAGCCATCGGGGAAGCCAATCACATGACCGCCGCGTTCCGAGAGTTCAGGGAGTGGAGGCCCAGCCTTTCCGGGTTTCCCATTGGCGAGTCGCCCGCGCATCAGGTGCCAGATTTCTTCGGTGGCGTAGGGGATCGCCGGGTGAAGGAGGCGCAGTACCTGTTCGAGAACTGTGAGCAGGACAACCTTGGCCGCCATTGAAGATTCGTCGCTGTCGCCAGCGTACACGCGCCCCTTCACCATTTCCAAGTACCAATCACAGTAATCGTTCCACAGGAATTGGTAGATTGAGGAAATGTACTCATCGAATCGGTAGCTTTCGATGCCCTTTGTAGCGGAAGCGATTGTCTCGGATAGTCGCGTTAGAATCCAACGGTCTTCTTCGCGCAGTTTGTCGGCGAGGACGCCGCCACGAAAGTCTTTCGGTTCAACGTCGGCCGTGCACGTCAGTACGAATCGCGACGCGTTCCAGAGCTTGTTGCAAAAGTTACGGTAGCCTTCGATTCGCGGCCGATCAATTTCAATTGTACGGCCCTGCCCACTGTAGGCGATCAGCGCGATGCGGGTGGAATCGACACCATAGAGGTCGAACATTTCCAAAGGGTCGATGACGTTGCCTTTGGACTTGGACATCTTCTCCCATTTGAATTCAACGCCTCCTGGGAGCTTGTCCATTTCATCATAGGTCGCTCGCTCAGACGGAGGGATCAGCTCCAAATCTTCGCCGCGCCGCTTATAGTAGGACTTACCGAAGATCAGGCCGTGAAGGAACACATCATCGAACGGTTTTTGATCGGTCAG
>JAUIJJ010000170.1 GCA_030431385.1 bacterium
CGGTGTGCAAAGTCGCTCGCCACCAGCCCTGAAACCGCGCGACTTAGGACCGGTGCACTGCCGCATATTGCACGGTTCGGAGCCTAAGATCGAAACGCCGCGAGGATCTCGCTGGTGGCCGGCATGCCACGCTCTGCGAACACGACAACGCCACTCTTATCAATTCCGTACACGGTGCGCTTCGTCATTCCCATGGGGCTTTCGGAGCCGAAAGCCCTCATCAAGTCGCCGGACTCGTCGACCAGCAACGGAAACGGGAAGTTGTATTTGTTGCTGAAGGCGGCGTGCGACTCGGCTGTGGCGGTGTTCACACCGAAGACGAGCACGTCGGCGCGCTGGTAAGCCTTCCAATCGTCGCGGACGGCACATAGCTGTGCGGTGCATCCCGGCGTGTCGTCGCCCGGGTAAAAAATCAGCACGACGTTCTTGCCAGAGAGCGACGCGCGGTTGTGCTTCGCGCCGGTTTCATCAAGCGCCTGAAACTCGGGGATCGGGGTCCCAATTGGGAGTAGCTCGCCCGGTGACATTGACCGAGGAAGAGTTGGAATCTCACTGCTGGCATTCACCGGCATATTGGTTTCGTTTTGCAGCTCAGCATGATTGCCCCCACAGGCCGAGAGGAGAAGAGTCAGGACCAATATCGAAGGAAACGTGATGCTCGACTTCATTTTGCGTACCCTTTGGAAAGCCTTTAAGGAAAGTCAGTAAGTGGCTTCGGAACAATTTATCGGATATGAAACTCTAGTTCTTCCCCGCCCGCAAGGGGGGAGTGGCGAATGAGTGCAGATCTGAGAACCGCCGCGTGGATTCGCGTGTTTCTCATCGTGACCGCATTCCTCGCGCTCTTCCTCATCGGCGTCGCGATGTTGCTCCGGGACTCCAGGCAACCGATGGAAGAGTGGATCGACGATGCAAGGGATCACCTGACGACGATGTCGGACGGACGCAACGCGCTGTCGCCTTTGATCGAAGCACTCGACAAAGCGAACTGGGCCGCGCTGCAAGAGCATCGCGAGGCACTCCGGGACGCCAGCACCGATGGCTGGAGAGAGACTTCCGATGATGGGCTGGAAGAGCTGCTCTTAGCTCACCAACCGGTCTTCGCCGCGATTACGCGGTCGGCCGGGTATCAGGAAATCAGCTTCCCGATCACCGAAGAGCGCGCGGTCACGATGCCCCGCCCTGACTTTGAGTCGATGGAGAATTTCGGTTTTCTGCTCGTGGCGAACGCACGGCGGTTGGCTGCAAATGGCAAACCCGGCGAGGCGGCCCAGCGACTCATGGAAGCGGCTCTGGTCGGGGCGCGGTTCTGTACGCCCGAGGCAGAATCCACGCTGCTCGGTCACGTGATCGGCAACGCTCTGTTGGAGATGAGCGCGAACGCACTTGCTCAGATTCTCCCCGCCCCCTCTCTCGCCGACGCCCAACTCGAACGAGTGGCGGCACAACTGGCCGAGATGGAGTCCCAGCGAAACCCGATCGCCAGCGCGGTGCGGGCGGAAGTCCGAAACTGGGCGAGAGAAGTAGAAGACTGTGGCGAGAACGCCGACCAACTGTCGAAAGTTCTCCAACTCTACAACACCGACCTCACACCCGGCGATGCGCGGAAACTCGCCAGCCAGTTCAGCTCTTACGTTCCGCTGATTAGCGAAGCGACGGAGAGCCTTTGGCAGCCGGTTTGGGTCGAGTTTTCAAAACCGAGGCAGGAGCGACAGTTACCGAACGTAGAGGATCTGAAGGCGGCGACCGACAACCCCCTCGCGAGCTTCTTCGTGCCTGATGTGCAGCGATTGGCATGGCGCGGCCTCGCCCTGGTCTTACTCGGATTGGAAGCCGAAGCGGTGAAGCTGCGCGATCCATTTACCGGGCAACCGTTGCAGATCGGCGAGCGTATGATCTGGTTTCCGGGTCCCGACGGTGACGACGATAAAGGTGGCACACGGTTCGACCCCGGCGAGGGGCCGGATTCAGACGGCGATCTCGTTGTTCGTTGGTAAGAATCAAAAAAGTTGGAGTCTGTGGAGAAACGTCCCGCAAAGCGCCATCAACTAACAATCGATCAACACGTCGAGGGTGTGGTGGCGCGCGATGTTTCTGTCATTGGCCGCACGCTGACGCTGATGGGGAGTCGGCACCCGGCACACCAACACCGCGCCCGCGAAGTGATCCAACGGCTTCTGCCTCACGGCGGCGGCGCAGTGCGGCTCGGTGTCAGCGGCGTTCCCGGCTCAGGCAAGAGCACCTTCATCGAGACACTCGGTGTTCAGCTCGCGGACGAGGGAAAGCGAGTCGCGGTGCTCGCTGTCGATCCTTCCAGCGAGGTTTCTGGCGGCAGCATTCTCGGCGACAAGACGCGCATGGAGCGGCTGTCGGTGCATCCGAACGCCCTCGTGCGGCCGTGCCCGAGTGGAAATTGGCTCGGCGGGGTCGCCCGAGGCACGCGCGAGTCGATGACGGTTTTGGAAGCTGCCGGCTACGATGTTATCATGGTGGAGACGGTCGGCGTCGGGCAGTCGGAGACTCACGTCGCGCGGATGGTTGATTTCTTTCTGCTGCTGATGATCGCCGGCGCCGGAGATGAATTGCAGGGCCTCAAACGCGGCATCATGGAGATGGCAGACGGAATCGCGGTCAACAAGGCCGACGGCGATAACATCATGGCAGCGAGAACGGCTCGAACCCAATATGCCAACGCGCTGCATTTCCTCCAGCCCGCAAGCTCAGGGTGGACTCCTCCTGTCGGAATCTGCTCTGCGATCGAGGGGACTGGCATCGGGGAAATCTGGAACCACGTCACCGCCCATCGAGAGTTGCTGATGGCAAGCGGCGAGCTGGAAAGCAAGCGTCGGCGTCAGGCGCTCTATTGGCTGCGGAATTCAGTCGAGTCAGAGGTGGTGGAGCGATTTTTTCGTCGCGACGACGTCGCCGCGCGGTTGCCAGAGATTGAGCGCGAGGTGCTGGAAGGTCGGCTCTCGCCGTTCGCAGCGGCAGAGCGGCTGCTCGCCTCAGACGGCTCGGGAGAATAGCGGCTTGTCCATCTTCCGCTTTAGATAGCTGTCAAAGACGCTCGCGATGTTTCGGAGGAACACTCGACCTCGCGGCGTCACGAGGAGCGACTTGTCACTTAGTACGATCAAATCGTCGTTGATCAAGGGCGTAAGACTTTCCATTTCCGCATCAACCAGGTCGTGAATCTTCTGACCGCTGAACGGCTCTGTCGCGTCGAAGCGGAGCACGCCGTTGCACATGAGTTCCTCGATAATGTGCCTGCGAAAACGGTCGTCGTCGGAGAGCTTTAACCCGCGCTCGACAGGGAGTCGCCCCGCTTCGATGTGTTTGCGCCACGTCGTCAGCTTCTTGACGTTCTGCGCGAACACGCCTTCGAAGTCGCTGATAGACGATACGCCCAATGAGAGCATGTTCGTACCGCGCAAAGTCGTGTAGCCCATAAAATTGCGCCGTAGCGTGCCCTCTCGCTGAGCCTTCACCAGCGAGTCTTCCCGGAGCGCGTAGTGGTCCATGCCGATGAATTCCCATCCAGCGGTCGTGAGTTGGTTGTGCGACTCGATAAACATCGCCAGCTTGTTTTCCGGCGCCGGCAGGTCCGCTTCTTCGATGGAACGCTGATGTGACAGCAGCGCGGGAAGATAGGCGAAATTGTAGAGCGCAATGCGATCAGGACGGAGTCGGCCGACGGCGTCGAGAGTCTCCGACCAGCTTTGTTCCGTCTGTTTCGGAAGCCCGTAGATCAAGTCGAGGTTGATGCTCTTAAATCCCACATCACGCGCCGCCTGCACGTTAGCGAAGGTAATGTCGAGCGTCTGCTCGCGCCCGATTGCTAGCTGGGTTTCCTCGTTGAAGTCCTGGGTGCCGAAGCTGATTCGACGAAACCGGTGGTCGTTGTAGAGGCGAACGACGTCTTCCGGCGTCGCGATGCGCGGGTCGACTTCGATGCTCCGTTCAGCCTCGGGATCGAAGTCGAACTTGCTCTCAAGCATCTTCAACAATCGCGCCATTTGCGAGTGGTCGAGAAAGTTCGGAGTGCCGCCGCCGAGGTGGAGCTGAATCACGCGGCCACTGCCTTTGTAGAGGTCACTCATGACCGAAATCTCGCGCTCGAGCATGTCGAGGTATTCGTCGGCGACCCAATCCTTGCTGGTAATGATCACGTTGCACGCGCAGAAGAGGCAGCGCTTTGCGCAGAACGGAATGTGGACGTAGAGCGAGAGCGGCTTATCCGATTCGGAATTCGAGCGGAGGTGTTCGGCCCAATCTTTGGCGGTGAACTCCGTCGTCCAAAAGGGAGGTGTCGGGTAGGACGTGTACCTCGGAATTCGTTTGTCGTAGGCGGAGATCGTCTCTGCAGTGATGTTCATCTTTGCGAGGGTATTGGCCGACATATCAGCCTCCCTTTCTCGCGAGATTGCCGACTGCTTTCACGAAATTCTTTGCGGCCTCGACGCTTGCCTGAGGCGTGATCCCGTGGCCGAGATTGGCAATCCAGCCGCGCCGCCAATCGAAGCCTTCGACCATTCGGGCGACCTGGTCTTCGATGCAGCCGGGAACGAGGAGCGCCGTAGGATCGAGGTTTCCCTGAAGGCACAAGTTTGTCTGCTGGCGGGCGACTGCCAACGGGGTCTGCCAGTCGATGCTGATCACGTCTGCGCCCGAGGCTGCCATCTGTGGAACACGGCCGCCACTTCCTCTCAGGAAGAGCTGGATCGGAGTATCCGGGCATACGGCGCGGACCTTTTCGATGAGTCGGCGCTGGTACAGTCCTGCGAATTCCATGTAATCGCCGTTGCCCGCCAGCACGCCGCCCCAGGACTCGAAAATCTGAACGCCGTCGGCACCGCCGTCGACAATTTGCGCGATGAGGTAACTCGCGGCGGTTTCAGTAAGCCGATCGAGTAATGCAGCGAGGATGGTCGGTTGCTCGAACCGCAGCCGTTTGATCTCGTCCTGATTGCGCGACATCTTGCCTTCGACGACATAGGCCGCAAGGGTGAACGGCGAGCCGCAGAACCCGATCACAGGCACGTCGTCGCCGACCAGCTCCTTGAGTCGGCGGATGCTCTGAGCGACGGGTGGGTTTTTGAATGTCGCGTACTGAAGTCCATTGAGGTCCTCAGAGTTTCGCACGGGATTTCGGATGACTGGCCCGCCATCGGGGAACTCGACCATGATTCCCATGTCGGCGAGCGGCGTGAGGATGTCGTTGAAAATGATCAGGATGTCGATGTCGAGGATGTCGAGGGGCAGCATCGACGCACGGGCCGCCGCCTCGGAATTCAGGCAGAGGTCATTGAAGGAATACTCCTTCCTCATCGCCATGTATTCGGGCATGTAGCGACCCGCCTGCCGCATCAGCCAAACGGGCGGGCGATCGGTTTCCTCTCCTTTGACGGTGAGTTGATAGCGTTCTTTCTTGGACAAGGCGGTAATGGTCACGGGCAGGAGACACCTTCAGCTGATTGCAGGAACGCACCCTGCAAAAAAGAGGGTGCCCGCTGGCCTAGCGGAGGTCAACAGACAGGGAACGCCGAGTATGTCAGGCTGTGAATAGTTCTGTGGAATCCTGTGGAAAACCCGTGTGGTATCTGGGGAATTGCGAGTGAAACTGGGGAAAACTCGAAAGCCTGTTGACGGGTCGGTGTGAGGGTGAAGATTTGGCAGCTCACCACACTGACACGCCCGCGCTCCTGGAGTCCCTGCAGATGGCAAAGAAAAATGGTCACGGCGAAAACAAGTCGCCACAGACGATCAACTCGACTCCCTACCGAATGCCCCACAACGTCGACGCGGAACGGGCCGTATTGGGTTCGATGCTCCTCGACAACGAGATCATTCCCGAGGTCATGGAGTTCGTCAAAGCGTCGGAGTTTTACGCTCCCGCCCACCAGGAAATCTTTGAAGCCGTCGTGGAAATCCACGATCGTGGGCAGCCCGTCGACCTCACACTTTTAGCGGACGAGTTGACGAAGCGCGGCAAGCTGGAAGAAGCCGGTGGCTACATCACGCTGGCCGGGCTAGAGCAGTTCGTGCTCTCGACCGGCGCGGCGCCCGAGCTCGCCAAAACCGTCGCCGATAAGGCAACGCTGCGAAAGCTCATGGCCGCTGCCGATACGATCCTGAGGGATTGCGCGGAGGAGAAGCGCGAGGTTGAGAAGCAGGTCGATCTCGCCGAGAAGCTGGTCTATGATGTCAGCCAGCAAACGCACAGCAGCAGCTTTGTGCAGATCGGCGACCTCATGGGGGACGCGATTGTCGAGATCGGAAATCTGCGTTCTTCCCGAGATGAAGTGACGGGATTGAAGACGCACTTTCGCGATCTCGACAAACTGCTCAACGGTCTTCACCCTAACGATCTGATCATTCTGGCAGCTCGCCCATCAATCGGCAAGACCGCCTTTGTCATGAACATCGTGCTGAACATCGCCCACGTCGATAACGTTCCTGTCGGCGTGTTTTCGCTGGAAATGGGGCGCGAGCAAATCAACATGCGGTTGCTGTGCAGCCACTCGCAGATTGCGAGTCACAAAGTCCAGCGCGGGATGATTAATGAGAACGACTTCGATACACTGCGGGCGAAGGCGACGGAGCTTCAGGACTGCCCGATCTTTGTCGACGACACGCCGGGGCTGACGCTCATGGCGGTGCGCGCCAGGGCGCGTCGGCTCAAAGCTCAGCAGCCGAATCTCGGCCTGATTGTGATCGACTACCTCCAGCTAATGAGCGGGTCGGACTCGGGCAAGCGAGAGCAAAACCGTCAGCAGGAGGTCTCCGAAATTTCGCGCGGTTTGAAGGGTCTGGCGCGCGAGTTGAACCTCCCGGTCATCGCCTTGAGCCAGCTTTCTCGAAACATCGAACAGCGAAGCGGCAAGGACAAGGGCGCGCGTCCGATGCTCAGCGATCTGCGCGAATCCGGAGCCATCGAACAGGATGCAGACGTCGTGATGTTTGTGCATCGTGAGCGCAAGGAGCTGGAGAAAAACGAGGACGGTAGCCACGCCGACAAGACACTCCCGATCGACGCCGAGATCATCGTCGGCAAGCATCGCAACGGTCCCATCGGCACGGCGGAAATGCTGTTCTGGGCCGACTTCACAATGTTTACGGATAAGGCGCGGTAACGAAAAGAGGCCGGACGTTTCCGCCCGGCCCCGGTCTATCTGGTGAACTTCCGCGATGCTTACCTATTCTCGGCGTAAAACTCCGAAACAACCGGAAGGTGGTCGCTGATCGTGTCGATGTCTTCCTTCTGGATGACGCGGACGCTGTTGGGGACGATTTCGGGAGCCATGTTCGAATTGACGAAGATATGGTCGATGCGTCGAGTTGGGTTTCTGCTGGGATGTGTCGGTGCTGTTCCCTGTGGCGCGAAGAGATCTGATAGCTTCACCGCGCCACCGTTGAGCAGGATCGAATATTCGGGTGAATCCGGGGTAAAGTTCATGTCGCCGGTGACGACCAGGTTTAGCTCGCTGTTGTAGTTCGCTTCCTTCTCGTAGAACGCCTGAATCATATCGATCTGTGCCTTGCGCCAAACGGGATCTTCGGGGTCGCTGCCCGCCTTGAGGTGCAGCGCCGAAACGAGAACTTCGTAGTCCTCGTCGACTTCGATCTCGGCCATGAGCAGCCTGCTGTTGTACTTATTCTCCCATGTGCCGAGGACCGTGTTGTACATTTCCTTTTCGCGGAAGGTCGTGATCGCACCGATGGGATAGCGGCTGGCGATGGCGACGTTTTGGTACCACTCCAAGCTGGGCGCACCGGCGAAGTACTGATACCCGCCTTCTGGCCAGAAAGAGTCGAGCATGAGCTTGACGGCCCGATCGCTTTCGACCTCTGTGAAGACGAGAATATCCGCATCCTCTTCCTTCAGCACGGAGATCAGATTTGCGAGAACCTCATCTGACTTTGTCTTCGCCGTGTCTTCGACGGCTGTGTCGATATAGGGATCGTTGAAGGGGTCGA
>JAUIJJ010000171.1 GCA_030431385.1 bacterium
AAAGCGCAGGATGCGGCAGCTCATTCTTTGTGTTCTTGCCGCCGGAAGATTTCTCAAGGTCTAGTCCGTAACCCTTGTACTTGGTCACGACTTGCTCTTCGAGCTGGAAAGCGATCCCGAATTCCTTGGCGAGAGACAGGTCCGCGTCGGAGAGAAGCTTGTAGGTGAGCTCTTGCTCCTCGAGGGTGCTGCTGAGCGCCTCCGGGCTGTCCGGGCTGATGGCGACGACCTGAAAGCCCAAGCCGCGAAGGTCTTCCTCGATCACTGCGACTTCCTTCAGGTGAACGTTGCAAAACGGGCACCAACCGCCGCGATAAAAGATGACGACCGTAGGCTTGTCCGCGAGAACCTTAGAGAACTCGACTTCATTGCCATCGGTATCTGTGACAGTACCTGCAGGGGCCTTTTGCCCCTTCTTCAGAGGCTCTTTCATTTTCTTTTCAACTTCGCTGTGGGCTGATTTGGTCCTGGCATCACTCCGCGCGGGACGGGAGCTCTGTCCCGGGACGACCCCGTAGGTCATGGCGAGAAGAGTTGCTGTCACTGCTGAGTTTCTAACTGTACGACGCAAGTTCATGTGCGATCTCCTAATGATTGCTGGGAGATCACTAAGCACTCGCCGTGCCTGAAGCTATTCGTCGAACCACAAAGCAGTCTCCATGACCGCTCGCTGGTTGGGAATGAACGGATGCCTGAGCATCCCGTAGGCGTCGAGAAGGCGCTCGGCTTCTTCATCGAGTTGGCAGGAATCGCCAACCGTGGTGATCAACTCTGACACATCGCCGTGAACCAGAAGTTCCGGGTGATCGGGCGTGGTTTGGTTCACGAGCCGATCGCGCGCGAAGGAAAGTAGTAGCCATAGAACATCCTCGAGTTCACCGGAAGAGCTAATCCGCGACGCGGCGCCGGGAAGGGCGCACTGTCCGAACCGATCCAGTTGGAGTCGGGCCTCGAAAACATCGCGACGTTTCTTCAACAAATCTCCGCTCAGGACTTCGAGAGCGACACCGGGGCGGCCTTCGCTGAGCGCGGCGGCGACCTTTGCATGATCGCGCCCGACGCCCTCCTCCTCCACCAATTTGGTCACGAGCTCACTCTTCCCGAGGGGCGTCATGGGGACGATACTACACCGCGACTTGATCGTGGGCAGCACGCGGCTCAGTTGGTTCGCGACGAGGATCATCACGAGGTACCGCGGCGGCTCTTCCAACAGTTTGAGTATTGAGTTCCCGGCTTCCTGAGTAATCGTGTCGGCGCCGAAAATCAGCACAACCCGGAACGCACCTTCGACGGGCGGGATCGACGCGGCCTCGTGAAACGCCCTGACCTGATCGACCAAAATCGACCGCCGATTCCCCGGTGGCTCAATGATGTAAAGGTCAGCGTGGGCCAAATTCTTGGGTCGGCCGCTCGTGTCGTATTCGGTCGGATACGAATTCTCGATGAGGCGGCTGATACGCTCGTCGAAGCCGACGAAACGCGTCGCCTCGATCGTTGACCCCGCCTTGGAGAGAGAATGCTTGGGGGAGTCCTTTACGCTCTTCGGAGGGGTGGGAGTGGGTTGCTCCGCCTCTGGCGCGGACTCAGGTTCCCCCACTGCTGGCTCTTCCTCGGCGGCATCGCCAAAGAGGTCGACTTCTTCGGTCGCGCCTCCAAAGAGGTCGTCCTGATCGCCAAAGAGATCGTCATCGTCGCCGTCTGCAGTGATTGTGCGCTTGGCCATCGCCGGGCCGGGGGCATCGACTTTTCCACCCCGGGCAGCGATCCCGGCCGACATGATCGCTTTCGCCATCGCGAAGGCGAGCGAACGCTTGCCGATGCCGTCTGGGCCGGTCAGCAGGATCGCATGCGGCAGCCGTCCCGCTCCGAGCAAACGCGGTACGAAACGCCGGGCAGCCTCGTGACCCCAGACGGTATCGAAGGTATGTTTCTGCGGAGGTAGCATCGCGCATCAACATCAGCCCGCTCGCTCTGGCGGACAAGGCGAAAGCGGACACACCCGCACCACGCATCGCTATTGCTCCCGGACGGCGAACAGGTTTGAATGATCGCAAGTCTGCTTCAAGGGAGAGCGCGCACGATGGGGAACTCACAGCGAAATGTACTCGGGGGAGAGTTGGTCTCCTGCTCGATGGATCCGGTCACGGGATTTTATCGCGACGGCTGCTGCCGGACGGGGCCGGAGGATCAAGGAGTCCATACGATCTGCATCCGCGCGACGGAGGAGTTTCTGGCATTCAGCAAAGCTGTCGGAAACGACCTGAGTACGCCGCACCCCGAGTGGATGTTCCCGGGGCTTCACGAGGGCGATCAGTGGTGCCTCTGCGCGATGCGATGGGTGGAAGCGCTCGAAGCCGGAGCGGCCCCGGAAGTCGTCTTGGAAGCGACTCACATCAGCATGCTGGAATTCGTCTCCCTCGCCGTGCTCAAGGAACACGCCGCCGAATCGCGCGAGCCCTAGGCGCGCCCAGACCCTCCGGGTTCGTTTCCGGCCTTCCACTTGATGTTGCAGCCGATGCTGGGAGTTTGCTCTGCGGAGACCGGTCTTCCGGCGAGAAGTTCATCAACTGCCGCTCGCAAATCGGCTCCCGTCACAGGGACGTCATTGCCGGGCCGGCTGGCATCGAACTGGCCTCGATAGGCAAGTCTTCTGTCTCGATCATAGACGAAAAAGTCTGGCGTGCACGCCGCTTTGAAATCTCTCGCAACTGCCTGAGTGTCGTCGAACAGATAGGGGAAGGAATACCCCTGAGTGATTGCTTCCTCCCTCATCTTTTCGGGCCGGTCGCCGGGGTGCGATTCAATGTCATTGGAGTTTATTGCCACAACCGATAGCGACTTTTCGGCGTAGTCGCGGGCGAAGGACGCAAGCCCCGGCGCGATGTGCTTCACGAAGGGACAGTGGTTGCACATAAAGATCACCACTAGCACCTCCGACCTGGCAAAGTCTTTCGCGTCAACATCCTTGCCGTCGTAATCAGGGAGCCGAAATTCGGTCATCGGACTACCCAGCGGTACCATGGTCGATGGAGTCAGGGCCATGATGTTTCCTCCAATTGAAGTGAATTGGCGCTAGAGGGAACACGATTCATGCCCGAGATGTCGGCACCCCTTTCATTGAGTTCGTATCGCCTCGATTGAAACAAGTGAGCCCGGCGTGTAGGACGCCGGGCTCACAAGTGTTTGTCTCGGGAATTGTTTACTCTGTCACCGGCCACGCGAGGTTTTGGCGTTGTTGTTTAAATACCGGGCGGAGGCGTTGGCTGACGAGCTGCCGAAACTCGGGGTCGGAGCTCTTCTCCCAGGCCAGACGATACTCGCTCGCCGCGAGGTTTTCGTCGTCGAGGCGCTGGTTCGCAATGTCGCCGATGGCAAGGTGCAAGCGCGCTGCGTCGCGGGGGTTAGTAACGCCTGCCAGCTTGTCGCGAATCAGCTCAATGGAGGGCTGCGGATCGACGGAACCTGTGGCGTCTTCGATCAGCATCTCAGAGAGCTTGCCCGCGAGGTCGCCGATGAGTGGCGCGTAGTTCGTCGCGGACAGCGCGTCGTGCATGCTGCTGACCGCTTGAGGGACGTTCGGCGCGCGAAGCGCGACCTGCCACAGTCGGAGCGATTCCCAGTCGTTGTCGCGGGTCGCTTCGAGCCGTTCGAGGCGAGCGACGACGAGTTGCCTGCTGTCGCCGGTCAGGAACTGCGGTGGGAACTCTTGGAGGCATTCCCGATAGGCTTGGCGCGCGGTGGCAAAGTCCTCGGTCCACTCAAACGCGACGCGGCCGATCTGGAAGGTTGCCAGGAACGACAGGAAGCTGCCCGGCGCCATATCGGCTGCGGCACCGAAGTAGCGCTGAGCGTCGTAGTAGCGTCGGGCGGCGAGCGCCTGCTCGCCGCGGCGGTAGCTGGTGAGGGCGGCCTGTCGGTTGCCGCTTTCCCAACCCACCTCGCCGACGATCTGGGCGATCGTCTGCTCGACACGGCGAATCTCTTCCAGCGTCTTCTCGTCGTGATTTACCAGGGCGCGGAACTTAAGCATCTGGAGCTGTTCAAGAGCCTGCGAAGCGAGGCCGTTGCCTTGAGGGGCGTGTTGCGGCTGCGTCGTGGCGGCGGGTTGTTCAGCTCTCGCGGCGACGGTGCGCGCTTTCGGGCCAAAACCGTTTTCATACATCCAGGCCTGCGACGCTGGCGCCGTGTCGTCCCAGCCGGTGTCCTCCCAAATGCTGCGACCAATGGCGCCCCCGGGTCCGCCTTGGGAAAGCGGCGTGGGCGATGGCGTGATTGCGCTCGCAACCACCGTATCACTGTCGGAGTCGGCTGGCGCACTTGCTATCGCCGGGTTTGTATCGCGCTCTGTGATTGTCGGTGAATCTATGGCGGGCTGGGCCTGGTCGCCGCCATTCATGGACGTTCCGATAAAGAACGCTAAGCCAGCTGCCATGCCGAGGCGCACGAGCTGGCCGCCCGTGCGACCGCCGAAGAGAACCAGATTGAGCCACTCGCGAAAGCCCGGCTCGGTGCTGCCCGGCTTATCGCGCAGAAATCCTTCTTCAATCAAATCACGGCGGACTTCTTGGCGGACAGCTTCGAACATGGCCGGAGGCGGCATGATGGGTTGATCAGCATCTGCCATTAATTGGCGGATCGTGCGCCAGCTATCGTCGAGATCTGCGCCTGGTTCCCAGCCGTCGGGTAGCGAAAGTTCTTCTTCGTTCTTGGGAGACATCAGCCGATTACTCCGTGAAATCCAGTTTGCCTTCCGAGTCAACGTACTGCCCGAGCAACGCCCGGAGCTTTCGCCGGCCTTGGAAGATGTTGAACTTAACCGCGCCCTCGCTGCATTCGAGCTTCGCCGCGATTTCCTTGATGCTGTGGTTTTGCACATCAAAGAGCATCACAGCGGTGCGCTGGCGGGGAGGCAGCTCCTTGATCGCCTCGTTCACATGGCGATAGATTTCCTCGCGCTCGGCGGCGGCTCTGGGGTCGGGCCCGGAGCTCCCCTGCAGCGGCAAGGAGTCCTCGCTTACATCCAACCCTTCTTCCAGCGAATCGGTTTGTTTCTTTTTTTTGCGGACGCGGAATGTGTTCGCCTGATTGACGATAAGCCGCGAGACCCAATTGGGAAATTTCTTCGCATCCTGAAGCCGATGAAGGTGGCGATAGATGCGCATAAAGCAGTCCTGCGTGATCTCCAGCGCGTCGTCCTCGTCGCGAACCATCGAGTAGGACCAGCGGAAGATATCCGGATGAATCATGGTAAAAAGCTCTTCGAACGCCGGCTGCTCTCCCTTACGGCAGCGTTCAACTAGTTCAACTGGGACGTCTGCAAGAGCCACTCGGAATCGTAACCTGTGTTTAAATGCGGGTAAGGGTGGAGACTGACGGCGAGCACGATGGGTTTGATCTCGCGCCTCGATTATTCATCCTTGGCACCAGAGTCATCCCCGCGATCCGACCTCACTTGATCACTCGCCTTCAGGGGCAAACGGGATCATTGGTCCCTCGGTCAAGGCAGCGTTCTCGTCAACTTCTTCCCGTGTCCGAAGCTCCCTGCCGTCTTGTGTGATGTAGCCGTGTGCCCTCCCCCACCTGACTTCTTCGGGGAAATCGAGGAGGCTTGGCTCCAGAGTCATATGGCTGGGCAGTTGCTTCCATGGCGGCGGTCCCCACAGCCCCATTCGAGGGTCCTGTTTGCTGAGCGCGCGGCGAAGCCCGGTGCTATAGAAGGCCTCACGATGGTTCGCCGCGCTTGGGTCGTATTCGAAGTGGCCGCCAAGCTGATCGGGGCCGATGAATTTGTCCATCAGTTCCGCCGGGGGGAGTTCGCCATTGTTTGTGTTCTGGTGTTCCAGAATAACTGCGTGGGCGCTGGCCGTGATTTGATCGATCCGTGTCTTGAGATCGTTTCCGGAAATCAGGTACGGCAGCTCGAACTCCTCGTACTGCTTGGGAGCCTTCTCGAATCCTTCGCGGTACGGGGTGTAGATCAGGTACCAAAATCCGTAGGGGTCCGGCGGCAGGCCGACGATGCGCGTCGTAGAATTAGTGACGACTTCTTCGACCAAGGCGTCTGGAACCTCGTCCATGTTCTTTGGCAGCCGCCCGTCTTCTTCAATCAGCTGAAGCGACAGATCGAGACGCTCCATCGTCGGTGCTTCGAAGGGCTCCAGGTATCGCGCGTCCATAAGCTCTTCAATGCGCCGTGGTCCATCCCCGTTGGCCTCGACGAATTTATCTACGGCCTCACTCAGGTCTTGCGCATACCACTGTTCGAGAACCGACCTAATGCGGCGGCGCATGATGGCGAATTCGATGTCGTTGTTGTGGGACTGGTACTGAAGCAAGTAACGCGCGTTGATCTCGAAAGCTGCGCCGAGGTGGCCGCTCTTTCGTTCGATGTACTCTTCCATACGCTTCATGTAATTTGGCGCGTCAGGAATGTTACGAATGCGATCAGCGTAGAACCGCGCGGCCTCCATGTCCTTGGTCTCCCAGATAGAGGAGTAGAGTCCGAGGAACGGGAGGTCGTAGTCCTGAGGGTTGAGATGAATCCCCTTCCGGATGAGTGCTTGCGCCGCGTCGTAGTCGTGGCGGTTCTCGCCGAGGATCATGTTGCCAAATCGATAGGCGGAGATGAACTGCGGATCGAGATCGGTGAGCGTATCGAAGTACTCAGAGATCGGCTCGGTGACGTTGTTCTCTGTCACCCAACCTGCGCCGAAGTTCTGAATCGACTGAAGCCAGAGCCAATCAGCATAGACGTTGTCGTAGCCGAGCGTGACGAACTTCAGGGCCTCTTTGGGCGGCAGTTTGATTTGCTGCTTGTAGACACCCGAGCGGAATTCCTGATGGGCGAAGCGCTTGTCCTGGAACCAAGCGGAATGCGTCGCCGCGAGAAGGATCAACACTCCAAGGACGAGGTCCTTGAGGTCGACTTTGCCTCTTCTGCGATTTCTCAATGCCATTGCCGATTCCTTACTTAAAGTTCCGTCGCTTAAAGACGATCATCGCGACCCAGATCACCATCGCTGAGTAGACGAGCGAGTAAGCGACTTCACGCCATCCAAAGCTCACTTCGGAGAATCTGGCGATCGACTCGCGAGCATTGTAGATATCGAGGTTTGGACAGATGTATGCTGAAGCCATGGAGAAGTAGTAAGCGACTGTTTGTCCCCCGGACAGTCCGTCCACGCCGCCTGCCTTCGTTACCATCGTGTCTGCGAAGAGGTAGAGGTCCTGATTCAACCTACCGATCAGGAAGACCACAACAGTCAGGAACGCGCTCAGCGTGGGCGATGAGAACGAGGAAAACAGCACCGCGAACGCCGTAATGATTCCCATCTCGAGGATCGTCAGAACACTTGTGCCGAAGATGCCCGAGGTCCGATCGATGCCATCAAATCCGAAACTGATGATATTGAATGCGCCGAGGAACATCGCCTTGATCGCGGACCAGATCAAGTATGTCAGATGCGCGAATGCCCCCTGGTCAATGTTCACGTCGGGGTAATCGGGATGGGGCGCGTACACCCAGCTATCCAACATAGGATCACCCAAGAAATGCCTGAGGTGAAGCACCGAGCAGAAAATCCAAGTCATGATGACGACGTTCACGGCAACCGTCAGCATCAAACCGAAGTACTTACCAAGTAGGAATTGGTTTCGTGAAATCGGCTTCGAGACAATCGTATAAATCGTCTTCTTGTCCAAGTCGTTATAGACGAGTCCGACGCCGACAAACACGGTGATCAGAACCGAGATGATGTTGATGGCACCAACGCCCAAATCTCGGACGATCTTGGTCTCATCGTCGATACTCAGCGTGGACGCGATCCACGCGCCGAACATGATCAATACCGAGAAGAAAAGCAATACGTAGAGGATGCGATTACGCACGGCCTCGCGGAACGTGTTAATGGCAATAGAGGCGACCTTGTTCACTTGGCGACCT
>JAUIJJ010000172.1 GCA_030431385.1 bacterium
TTCCTCCAGTGTCTGGTTGTCGTAGGATATGAGATGTATCTTGGACTTCGGAGCCGAGGCGTCGATTTCAATCGTCCCTGGCATCGCGCCGGGTTTGCCGTGTTGCTTCTTACGGATGCGAGCTCCGGATCCGCTGCCGCTTGCATGCCCTTTTCTTATCCTGCTCCTGTGTTTCATCGCGTTCCCTTTTCCGTTGGCCCGTGAGGCTGGTGTTTTTACTAATCACTACTTGGTTCAGAGGCAAGGAAACAGACTAACCTCAAGAGGACACGATCGTGCACGGAATGGAATTGGAAGCGGCAGCGGGACTCTTCACGATGAGCAGCCTTCTGGCGCTCTTGACGCTCACGATCATGGAGATCGTGCTGGGCATCGACAACATTGTCTTCATCGCCATCATCACGAACAAGCTCCCAAAACACCTTCGCAAGAAGGGCCGCCGGATCGGTTTGGCCGGCGCGATGGTCATGCGAATCATCCTGTTGCTTGCGATTAGCTGGGTCATGACACTGGTCAAGCCGCTCTTCGAGGTTTTGGGGAAGACCTTCAATGGGAAGGAACTCATCCTCCTCGGTGGTGGCCTGTTTTTGATCTACAAAGCGACGACGGAGATCCACAACAAGCTAGAAGGCGACGACCACGCGAACAAGACAGGCAAGGCGATCCAGTCGTTTTGGATGGCAATCTTCCAGATCATGATGCTCGACCTCATTTTCTCGCTCGATTCGGTGATTACGGCAGTTGGCATGGCGGATCACATCGAGATCATGATCATCGCGGTGGTGATTGCTGTCGGCGTGATGATTGTCTTTGCCGAAGCCATCAGCAAATTTATCGAAGACCACCCCACCACGAAGATGCTCGCCTTGGCGTTTCTGATGCTCATCGGTGTGATGCTCGTCGCGGAAGGTTTCGGCAAGCACATCGAGAAGGGCTACATCTACTTCGCGATGGGCTTCTCGATTTTCGTGGAGGTTCTGAACCTGCGCTTCAAGGCCAAGAAAGGCGGCGCGGCACCGATTCCTTCCGAGCCGCTGCCGAGTGAATGAGCAAGCCAGCGATTCACAACGCGCCCCATGGAAGTGGCGCGTGATCAAGATGCTCTTGGCGATTATCACCGGCTTCGCGGTGGTGGCCGTGGGGCTGTTAGCTGCTCTTCAATCGAAGCTCATCTATCACCCGAGACCCTACGACCCCATCGACACCATGCGCCTACCGACGCGCACGGCGCAGCTCGAGTTCACCACCTCGCAGGGCGGTCAGGTGGCGTTCTACCTCGCACCGAAAGACTCGGCGATAGAGACCCCCGACTTTCTCTGGGTGTACTTTAACGGGAACGCAGGTCAGGCGCTCAACTGGATGAGCTTCGCCGACGGCAACCCCGACGACCGAGTCGGCCATCTGATGGTGGAGTATCCCGGATACGGGTTGAGCGAGGGGTCCCCGTCTCCCGCGGCGATCGGCGAATCCGCCACCGGTGCGCTGGAATCCCTCGCGGCGCATCTCGGCGTCGAAGTGGCGGCATTTCGCGGGAAAACGGGAAGTGCGGGTCATTCATTGGGCGCGGCCGCTGCGCTGATTTTCGCTACCAATCACCCGGTCGAGAAGCTGATTCTGATCTCTCCCTTTACACGAATGATCGACATGGCGCGGCAGGTCGTCGGCTGGCCGTTGTGCAATGTGCTCAGGCATCGCTTCGACAACTTCGCCCGACTGGAAGAGCTCGCCGAGAGCGACGCGCCGCCGCGAGTTCTCATCTACCACGGCAGCGACGACACGATCGTACCTGTGGAGATGGCGGCCGAGTTGGCGGCTTCTTATCCAGACATGATCGAGTATCACAACATCGAAGGCGCCGGGCATAACGGTGTACTCGGATTTCTGGAGCCGGGGATTTATGAGGAGATGGTCAGATCCTCGGGCGGCGAGCGATCTTCTGACTAACGGTTCTCTTCCTGCAACTTTCTGAGGGTCTCCAACGCCTCCTGGAGTTTCTCGGTCGTATCGTCGGCAGTATGCGCGGAGTCGTCCGATAGTTTCCACTCCCCGCCCTCTTCCACGAGATGAACCGTTCGGACCCACAGGCCGATCAGGTTCCCGCTCTCATCGAGTAGGCTGTAGTGACCGAAGAGCTTCTCTTCGCGGCTTGTGACGATTTCAGCCGTGGCGGTATCGCCTTCAACGCGAATCGCTTCCGCCCAGACCTCGTCTGGGACGCCGCTGATTTGCAAGACTTCCGCCAGGAGAGTCGGGCCGCTTACTCCGAGTTCGTCGAGAATGCCCGCTGCATACATCTCCGAGGCGTCCTCGAACCGCTCTTCTCTGAGGGCCGAGTAATACTCGTCCACGAACTTCTCGATCGAGGCTTTTACCTCGGGATCGATGGGAGGAATACGAATCGTCTCTGTGTAGCCTTCGGTCGGTGAGAAACTAACGGATCCGCCGGCAGCGTCAGCGCGCGCGCCCTCTCGCGTTAACAGATAAGCTGCTCCAATAACGACAAGAATGCTAACTATTGCGCCAATATGTTTCTTCATTCTTCAACCCCTGATGAGCCTATCAGGACAATTCAACGAAATGGAAGCTGTGTCAATAATACAAAATCAAGAGATCATCGAAACCTTTCGTTAAAAATCGAGAGTCGCAGACTAGAAACTAAAGAACACTTGATAGAAAGCACCACGCACAATACTGTGAGACCTAGATTTGTAGCGCTCCGCCGAGGGGGCCGGTTTCTTCCACGGACTGACGCCTAATTCTTTTAAAGATAGTTGGAGCGTGAAAGAATTTGCTTAAAATTAATATAAATGTTGTCTTTACAGTTGGGGGAATCCGACCCATACTGAGCCATCGACTTTGGTATTTGTACAAGTCGATCCGGCGCTCACCCCGGATACCAACGGCTGGAAGTTACCTTGCAGAACCCCGACCCCTTATCGTTAAGGGAGGCTTCGACTGTGTCTTGGATAGCCTCCCCACTCGCATTTATTGCATTGGTTTGTATCGCACTTGTCCCTCCAGAATCCTCGCAGGCCGGCGGATACAGCAACGTCGACGCGAGCGGTACGCCTCTCTCGTGGTCCGGTCCGATTACCTTCAATCTGGACTTGGGAACACTCGGCACGCTCACAAACGCGAATGCCGACATTTTGGCGAATGCGGGCATTAGTGTTTGGGACGGTACGAGCATCCCGACTTCCGCGCTGTCATTTGTTCAGGGTCCTGATCTGGCCTCAGATGTCACGGCCTCGACGAGCCCCATCTACAACGACGGCGCGCCCGACGGCATTACGCCGATCATCTATGATCACACGGGTAACTTGACGGCCTCGCTGTTCGGCGGAGCGGAACAGGTGATCGTCGGGTTTGCCGGGCCGCGCTGGTCTGTGGGAACGACAATCACCGAAGGCCGTGCGGTGCTCAACGGCCTCTTTATCGACGGCGCGGCCTCGCCCACCGATGTGACGCTCTCGGAGATGCAGGGCGTCTTTTCCCACGAAATCGGCCACATGCTCAACCTCGATCACTCAGTCTTCAACACCGCGTTTACCGAGGACGGCATAGCCACGCATACGCCCGACTATAGCTATTTTCCCACGATGTACCCCATCGTCCACGAGGGAATGGATTCACTGGAGCTCGACGACGAGGTTTGGATTTCCAACCTCTATCCGACCGCAGCCTTCACGACAGGCACGGGATCACTGAGTGGCGTGGTCAGGGACGACACGAGTATTGTCCTCAACGGCGTGAACGTGATCGCTCGCAGCACGACGGACAACAAGAAAGCAATATCCTCCGTCACGGGATTTACTGACGGCAACCCCACCGGTGCACCTACCGGTACGTTCTTGTTTCCGGGGCTCACTCCCGGAGATCGATACACGATCGAGCTTGAATCGCTTCTTCCCGAGTTCACAGGCGGGTCATCCGTCGGACCGATCGACCCGCCGATCGATTTGACGAACTTCGGCCCGATTGAGTTCCTCAACGACGCGGCTTTCGAGTCCACCAGCGACGACGTCAAAATTTCGACGACTTTTGTCGCACCGGCGGGAGGTACCTCAACGGCCCTTCCTGCGTTTGAACTGAACGGACCTGCGGCGCCGACTGCCGTCGCAGAAGTCGAATTGGGGAGCACGCTGCTTCTCACCTCGCCTGTCACGGTTTCGCCAGACGCGCCGGTTACGATATCTGGCAGCTATAGCTTCTTGGATGTCGGAGTGATTCTCGTAGGAGGTGATGGTATCGAAGATTGGTACGAAGTCACCTCGCCCGCTCCCTTCGAACTGAACCGCGTCCGTGTTACGTCGTCGATCGACATGGATTTCGTGATCGCTTCCTGGGATAGCCTTCTGACTCTTCCGACGATCATCGCCCATGAAGCGACGCGTGTCGCCGGAGCCACCGAGGAACACTTCGGCTACTACGACTCTTCGACCTTCGGCAACAATCTTGGGGCGGATACAATCTACATCGGCGTGAGTGGCTATAACGGTGAGCTGTCCGGGTCTTACACGCTCGAGATCGAGACATCCGTCGCGGATAGTGCCGCGGTTGCCATCGACTCGGTCACCGGTTCAGCGCCGGGTGTTCTGACGATCAACGGGCGAGGCTTCCGGGCCACTTCGGTCGATCCGATTGTGACTTTCTCTGATCCGAACATCACGGCTTCTTCGGTGACTTTCATCTCCCCCACTCAGCTGCAGGTGGCAGCGGCGGTTTCCGGCGCGGTTGGAAGTCCGCTTACGATCCAAGTGACGAACGATGTCACCGATGGTGGATACGGCGGACGTCTCACAACGGTAGTCCCCATCGTGGGCGTCGAGGCCGATCTGGGAATCACCATCGCCGATTCTCCCGATCCGGTCATGGCTGGAAACAACGTCATTTATACGATCACAGCAGAAAACTTCGGTCCTGACATCGCGAATAGCGTGGTTGGAAACTTTACTCTCTCGCCGGGGCTTAACTACGTCTCGGACACATCGACGGCGGGTAGCTACGATAGCGGATTGGGCGTCTGGGACGGGTTTGACCTTAACAACGGGGCGAGCGAGACGCTGACGATTACGGCAATGGTCGATCTGACCTACACAAGTCCTGCCGTAACGCTGACCGGCGATATTAGTTCGCTGACCGGCGACTCGACGCCGGGCAACGATTCAGAAGTCGAATTGACGACTGTGATACCCGCTCCTCAGGCGGATGTCGGAATCTCGATCACAGATACGCCTGACCCGGTCATTGCGGGTAACAGCGTCGTCTACTCGGTCACCGCCGAAAACAGAGGGCCCGATACGGCTAACATAGTCGCGGGCAGCTTCACGCTCTCCTCCGGCCTGACCTACTCCTCGCACGCCTCGAGCGCGGGTACGTACACGAGTGGTACCGGGGCTTGGGACACGTTCTCTATGAGCAGCGGAAGCACGGAGACCCTGACGATCACCGCCGATGTGAGCGCTTCGTACACGAGCCCGACGGTTTCGCTGACGGGGCTGCTTGGTTCGCTCACGCTGGACCTCTCGCATTCCGCCAACATGACCGCCGAACTGACGAACGTTGTAACTTCTGCCGATGTCGAACTGACCACCTTCACGGATAACATGGATCCGGTGAACGACGGCGACATGATCATCTACACGATCACAGCGCAGAACAATGGACCTTCAGACGCGCAAGACGTCACGATCACCTACACGGTGCCGCCGGGAATGAACTTCATTTCCGCGCCGGGGTGTGTCTTCACGAACCCAACCGTCACTTGCGACGTGGGAGTCATGGCGCCCGGTGCGACAGCCACCATCGTCGTGACCATTGAAGTGCCGATCTCGACCGTCAGCCAGACTCTGTCGAACAATGCGAGCGTCAGTTCGTCGACCACGAGCGATCCAGTAGCAGCAAACAATTCCGATATAGAAACGACCGTCATTAATGGCGGATCTGAAATCGACGATTGGAGGAAGTTGGAACCATGAGTCTCCAACCGAAGTTTCTAAAGATGGCCATGGCCGCGATTGCGGTGGCTGTCATAGCAAGTGTGGCGGTGGCGACATCGATGGTGCGAGTGAACCTCGCGCAGATCGTCGAGAACTCAGAGAAGTCGTTCCTCGCAACTGTGCAGAGCGTCGAAGTCGTCAATACGGCGGACGGCTGGGCCGAGAAAGTCTCAGTCGTCGTAGATGAACCGATCTACGGAACGAGCGCAGGCGAGACGGTGGTTTGGTTTCAGGCTCGATCAGGCGAAGCCTTTCGCTTCCCCGGCATGCCGGATTTTCACGTGGATGAACAGTATGCTGTTTTCCTCTCCAGAAAGGGGCTCGGAACAAACTTTCAGGCTCCCTTCGCCCTCGGGCAGGCCGCGTTCCGCGCGCACCGTGTGAAGAAGACTGGCGAGGTCATTCTCGTTAATGAGTTCCGCAACGAGAACCTGTTCGCAGGATTGGACACGAAGGCTTTGGCGGAAGAGATCGTGAGCCAGGACGCACAACAACGTGGTGTTTCGATGTCGAAAGAAGAACGCGTCGAGAAGGTCCAGCAGGAACAAAGCAAGATGATGAGCGCCGGCGGTGGTGGTGTTTCTGTCGGACAGCTTCGCGAGTTGGCGACGACGATCAAGAGCATCGACAACGCGGCGACACGCTTTGCTCTTCCCACTGACCAGGCGGCCAAACCGATGATCATGACGACTGATGAAGAGGCCCACCACGACCACTAGCGCGCCCCCAGACACATCAAAGGACAGAAGGGAGCAGGGCAACCTGCTCCCTTTTTCTAGATCAGGCTTTCCCTTAAAAATCCTCAAAATACCCGATTTTTTTTTCTTGCCGGTGTTCGTCCTGATCGGTCTTTCTGACTGGAAGATCATCACTGTCACTGATGACCCAACACGCTGCTCTCACACCCGCAGTTACTTCACTACTTCTTCGAGGAGATCGTACCATGCGCTTTCGCCAGATCCTGCTCACCCTCCTGATTGGCGGCACTTTCGTGGCCGTCGTCGGCTGCTCCGGCAAACCGGAAAATAGTCCCGCCATCCGCAAGAAGTTTGCTGAGATGGATCAAATGAAGAAGTCTGTCGACGAAATGAGTTCTGAGATGCAGTTCATGTCTGCGGAGATTCGTCGGCTGAGCCAAGAGAACAGCGACCTGCGCGCACTGGCACCGGACATGGATGGCGCAGCACCGGCCATCGAGAAGATTGGCGAGATCGAAAAGCGCCTCAGCCAGGTGGAGTCGATGGCGCGCGATGGAGTTCTCGCGAACTCGCAGCGCCCGGCCAGTTCGTCGAACTCCTCCCGTACACAAGAAGTCGCTGACGCCGGCGCCTCGGCTCGTCGCCCCATCGACCTTGAAAACGCAACGCTGGCTGGTGGCAACGCGAGCAGCAACAAGCGCACAGAAACAGTCGCCGCCCAACAGCAAGCCACCAAGCCTGCCGCAGCGGAGAAGCCACGTCGCACCGAGACTACCACCAAGAAGCCCGCCACGAAGACGGCATCCACCAGCTCCGCCCGTCGCGGAAGTTACCACACGATCGAGAGCGGCGAGACCATTGATACGATCGCCAAGAAGTACAACACCTCGGAATCGGTAATCCTGAAGGCGAACAGGCTTCCCAAGGGAAATCGCCTCGCCAAGGGCCAGCGTCTTTACATTCCGGGCAAGTAGGCTGCACCGAGACTCTTCGCGAGGATTGACCCCATGAAAGACACCTACGACGAACCGACGGAAGGCGGCGGAACACCGTTCCTCACACCGTTCATGGTCTTGATCGATTTCGTATGGTGGGCACTGCTCAAGATCAGCCCACGAGGAACCGAATAGCTCCGAAGACCAACCAACTGCGAAAAACGAACCCGCCGGGAGCGAATGCTTCCGGCGGGTTTTCTTTAGGTGCTTGGCATGACTCTAGGGCTACCGGCGG
>JAUIJJ010000173.1 GCA_030431385.1 bacterium
GACCATGGAAACATAAATCGGAACGCCTGTTTCGGCCTTGTAATCTTCGAGGAACTTGTAGATCAGATCGCTCGCTGTCACTCCCCCACCTGGGGAATCGACGCGAAGGACAACGGCCTTGATTTCCTTGTCATGGCTGGCTTTCTCAAGCTTCTCGGCGACTGAGTTCACGGAGCTAAGCGGAGCAGCGAAGAGCGCACCGTCGGCCGTCGCCCCGCTGGTGATGACGCCATCGATGTCGAGGATCAGGATTTTTCCCTTTTTACCGGCGGCGATTTCGACTTCTTCGTAGTCGGAGGGTGGCAGAGTGATCGGAATATCGACAAAGAGACATCCCTGGAGTGCGGCGAGGGAGATTGTCAGGGCTGCGAGTAGCAGTCTGCTCATGGCACAGAATCCTTCTCATTGAGTTTCACCGAGGCGTGAGCTTCGGTCGTGAAATGATTGATAGGTATTTATTCGAGGCTGGGCAATGAAACTTCACTTTCAAAAACTGGACGGGGCGGGAAATGACTTTGTCGGGCTGGATTGGCGTGGGAAGAACGTTCCCGAAGGCCCGACCCTCGAAAAACTGACGCGGGCGCTTTGTGACCGCCATCACGGCGTCGGCGCCGACGGATTGCTGCTCATCGCCGACGATCCGGCGCGTGACTTTCGCCTGATCTACCTCAACCGAGATGGATCTCGTGCCGAGATGTGCGGCAACGGCGCGCGTTGCGCGGCTCTATTCGCGCGGATCATACACGCAGCACCCGACGAGATGACCTTTGAGACGGATGCAGGTTCCTTCAGCGCCGAAGTGATTGACGGCGCTGTGAGGGTTGCCTTCCCCGACATTGAGGCGCTCCCCCCCCTCGAGGTTGAGCTACTAGGTCCCGCTAAGAGCTTCCCCAGCGTTCTCAGCCTCAACTCCGGCGTGCCGCACGCGCTGATCTTCTGCGAAGACCTCGACATCGTGGATGTGGAGACGATGGGGCGCGAAGTCCGCTTCGACCCGGCTTTCAAGCCACATGGCACCAATGCCAATTTTTGCGAAGCGAGCGACGGTGTGCTGCGCATTCGGACCTACGAACGAGGCGTGGAGGGGGAAACCGAGGCCTGCGGGACGGGCGCGGTCGCGGCCGCCTGTGCCCACGGCTGGCGTTCCGGTGCCACCGGCCCAGTGGAACTGACGGTCGTTCCCACGGGGGGCATTCCGCTCACGGTTGCATACAACGCCACCGGTTCACGGTTCACCGAAGTGCTGTTGACCGGGCCTGCTCGGGTGGCTTTCGAAGGAACGATTGAAATCGAGCAGTGAATTTCGGCGGTTGCACCGCCGCTGCAATTGGCCGAGCTTGGCAAAACTTAGAGCGATTCGATCCGGGAGTGCGTGCCTTGAAACTTGGTGCCTTCGACTTTCATGTTCTGCGTCAGTCCACCTTTCGACTCGATGGCGGAGCGATGTTCGGCCATGTGCCGAAAGTGGTGTGGAGCAAACTGATCCCACCCGACGAACAAAACCGCATCCCCCTCGCATGCAATTGCCTGCTGCTGATCACACCAGACCATAAGATCATCATCGATACGGGAATGGGAACGAAGTGGCCACCGAAACTAGCCGCGCTTTACGACCTTGATGCCCGCGGTTTCGACGAGCTGCTGAAACCGCACTGCCTGTCGCCCGGCGATATCGACACGGTGATCATGACCCACCTTCACATAGACCACGCCGGCGGGCTGACGACGCGCGACGCCGGCGATCTCTCGCTCGCGTTCCCGAAGGCTCGCGTCTACATTCAGTCAGGCGAATGGCAGGCCGCCAACAACCCTGACATTCGAAGCGCGCCGAGCTACGTCGCCGACGACTTCCAACCAATCAAGGGAGCGGGCAAGCTTGAGCTCCTCGACGGCGATGGTGAGGTCTTCCCCGGAATCAGCGTCGGGATCACCAGCGGGCACACGAAGAATCACCAACTCGTGGAGATCGAATCCGAGGGCCAGCGACTGGTCTTCCTCGGCGACATCATGCCGACCGTGTCGAACCTCAAGCCGAACTACGCGATGGGTTACGATCTCTATCCGCTGGACGTCATCGCTTACCGCAAGTCGATCCTTGAACGCTACGCCCGGCCCGATACGGCACTGATTTTCGAACACGAAGCGGGCGATTGCTACGGCCGCCTCGACGTCATCGATGGCAAGCCTCGCTTTACCGCGCTGCCGACTTCACCTGAGGAATCACCATGAGCGAGTTCATTTGGCGCCCGGAATCCTGCGACTGGACAGCGAAGAGCAACGTCGCTCAGTTCATGGCGAAACACAACATCCATGACTACCATGAGCTGCGCGAGAAATCAGTAGAGGACATCGACTGGTTTTGGGACGCGGCGATGACGGACATGGGCGTCGAGTGGTTCAAGCCCTACTCGAAAGTCAGCGATAAGTCCGGCGGGTTTCCGTGGACCAAGTGGTTTATTGATGGCGAGCTCAATCTGGTTTTCAATGTTCTCAACCGCCACGCCGAAGACGAAGTGAGAGGCAAGTGGACGGCCCTAGTTTACATTCCGGAGAGCGGCGAGAAGCGGCATATCAGCTATCGCGAGTTGGCAGAGATGACGAACCGCTGCGCCAACGCGATGAAGGCAGCGGGCATCGGGCGTGGTGATTTTGTCGGACTCTACGCACCAATGTGGCCGGAGATGGTCGCCGCTTTCTACGCGACGATCAAGATCGGGGCGCGCATCGTTCCGGTCTTTTGCGGCTTCGGAGAGCGAGCGCTGGAGGAGCGCCTGGAGGCGTCGAAGTGCAAGATGCTCTTCGCGGCCAAGACGCTCCAGCGCCGCGGCAAGGCGATCGACACCGGGGCCATCGCCCAATCGGTGGCGGAGCGTGTCGAGTGCGTCGAGCGTTGCGTGTTCCTCGATACCGAAAGCTGGAGTGAATTCATTTCCGGGCAGGAAGCTCACTGCCGAGCGGAGGTCTTACCTGCCGAGGAACCGTGCCTCGTCATCTACACCAGCGGCACGACCGGTCGACCCAAGGGAACGGTTCACACCCACTCAGGATGCCTCGCCCAGATGGGCAAGGAACTGCGGTATGCCTTCGATGTGAAGCCGCAGGACCAGTTTTTCTGGTTCACTGACATCGGGTGGATGATGGGTCCGTGGGAGCTGATCGGCTGCCATCTTTACGGCGCGAGCGACGAGACAAGCTACGACTGGTTCTTTGACAAGGTCGGCCAGAAACGGTGCCCCGTGATCAACATCTCCGGCGGCACAGAGATCGTCGGTTGCCACCTCTCGCCGCTACCGGTCGAGCCGATCAAGGCGTGCTCACTCGGGGGTCCGGGGCTGGGAATGGACGTTGATGTGTTCAACGATGACGGGCTTTCGGTGCGCAATGAGGTCGGCCATCTAGTTTGCCGCCAGCCCGCCCCATCGATGACGAAGAGCTTCCTCAACGATGACGACCGATACTTGGAGACGTACTTTAGCCGATTCGGTGATGCGGTTTGGTATCATGGCGATTGGGCAAGCGTTGATCCCGATGGGAAGTGGTTCCTCCATGGGCGCTCCGATGACACGGTTAAAGTCGCTGGCAAACGGATCGGCCCCGCCGAGGTGGAGTCGGTTCTCATGCGCGCCGAGGGCGTCAGCGAAGCCGCTTCGATCGGCGTCCCCCATGAGCTCAAGGGGCAGACTCTCGTCTGTTTCGTGGTTATGAAAAATGGCGCGACGTTCGAGGAAGGCAGACTTCTCGATCACGTCGCATCGGAACTCGGCAAACCGCTGAAGCCGCAAAACATCCACCAGGTCGCAGCCCTCCCAAAGACTCGAAGCGGCAAGATTATCCGAGGCACGATCATGAGGGTATACCTCGGCGAAGACCGAGGCGATGTCTCATCCGTCCAGAATCCTGAGGCGCTGGATGAGATTGCCGGGCACCGTCCCTGAGCAGTTAATCCACCTGTGACCGGAAAGAAAGAGCTTGCATGAGTGCTGTCGATCCCTTGGTATTGTGACGAATATCAAGGAATTGAGGGCGACCCCATGCGTTATCACCGCTTCCCAGCCTGGGCGGCAGTTACCATTGTGTTTTTACTGCTCGCACCGGGCGCATTTGCTCAGCACAAGCACGGCCCAACAAAGGAACAGTGCCTCGCCGAACTAGCGGCGACAGTGAAACCCGGTCAGGAATGTGTCGAGGCCGGCTGCTACATTATCCCCGTCGATCAAATCATGACGCCCGAAGCCCGCGCTGGCTTTGGGGAGACCGCAGTCAACTGGACGGGAGGCTACGTCTACTACACGTTTAATCCTAACAACATGACGGAGTACAAGAAGCAGCAGTTTCGCAATGCGGCGGAAAACTGGTCGGATGTGGCGGCGGTCGCGTTTTACGAACTCCCCTACGGCAATGTCGGTGCGACCAACTACATCGAAGTCCGCGATAGCGCGACTGTGAACAACTCTCATGTCGGAATGATTGGCGGCATGCAGGTCATTAACATTTTCAATTGGAACTATGAGTACATCATCACGCACGAAATCGGGCATGCGTTGGGACTTTGGCACGAGCAGCAGCGGAGTGATCGCGACAGCTATGTGACGGTCCTCGATGACAATGTTGTGGATGGAGCAGAGATCAACTTCGCAAAGTTCAACCTCAATCCAGAGGGGACGACTTACGACTTCGAGAGCGTGATGCACTATGGGCGCACCGCGTTTTCAATCGATACGGCAACGCTGAACACGATCGAGCCACTGGCGCAGTACTCCCAGTTTCTTAACGTCATGGGCCAACGCAACTACCTCAGCCCCGGAGACATTGCAGGAATGCAGTCTCGCTATGGGGACCGCGTTATGGCGCTCGCTCCAGACGTGACGCCGCCAGGCGGGTCATTCGATGCAAGTCAGGTCACACTGAGTTTGCAGCTTGCACCAGATCATGATAACAACTTCTCGATCTATCGATACACGACCGATGGCAGCGAACCCGAGGAGTATTCGACGCCGTGGTTTCCCGATAACACGGTGATCCTCAGGAATTCGGCGTCCTTTAAAATTCGCCAGTTCCATCCATTACGCGAACCGTCAAACACGACCACGCGCGTATTCAATCTGGCTCAGGCAACACCACAGGCTGCAACTCCGGTGATCTCTCCGGGAACTGGCACATACAATCAGCCTCACAGCGTGACGATCTCCACCAGCACTAGTGGCGCGCAGATTTACTATACGACAAATGGTACAAACCCGACGCAGAGCTCAACACCATACAGCGGGCCGATCAGTGTGGATGCTGGCGAAACTACGATTCGAGCAAAGGCATATACTGCTGGCCACGATCCAAGCGAGATCGCGTCGGAGACGTACGAAGTCCTGCCGGTCACTCTTCCCTCGCCAACGATTTACCCCAATAGTGGCACGTTTAGTGGCTCGGTGAACGTGTATATGGGTAGCACGGTTCTGGGCGCGGAGTTACGTTTCACTACTGACGGCACCGACCCTGATCAGAATTCACTCCTGTTCAACGAGCCGGTTTTGCTGACCCAGGATACAATGGTAAAGGCGCGGATTTACCTCGATGGATATGCACCTTCTGCTATCGCGTCTGCCGACTACATCGTTGTCGGTACGGCACCGACTCCGGTCATCAACCCCAACGGCGGCAACTTCACCGGCGACCAACCGATTACCATCACAACGACCAACCCATCGGCGACGATTCGATACACAACCAACGGAGCCGAACCGACCGACTACTCTAACACCTATACAAGTCCGTTCATGCTTCCATTTGGGACACATACAGTTAAGGCGAAGTCATTCCTAGGGGCGGCCACGCCGAGTTCAACCGCAACGGCCGAGTTCACGATCTTCAACCCGGACATTGATGATGTATCCCCACCATACTTTGATCCCGTGACACCACAGCACATCGAGGAAGTGGAAGTCTCGATGTTCTGTGATACGGAAGGCGCGGACATTTACTACACGATCGGCGACAACTTCGCACCAGCAGAGCCAACGACTAGCGACCAGCTCTATTCCATGCCGTTTACTCTCGGAAAGCCCACTGCCGGTGCCCGGTGGTTCATCCGAGCCAAGGCGTTCAAGACTGGCTTCACACCCAGTAGTATCGTGCAAAAGAACTACGAGGTAATTGTCGCCAGCGGAACGATCGCTCCCCCGACGATCAATCCAGACGGAGGAACTTTCAACAATGCGATCACGGTCACATTCGCATCAACTACGACGCCGCCGACGACAGGAATCCGGTACTATTCGACAACTGATGGTTCAGAACCCTTCGTTCCCGATCCGCCGAATGCGGGAGACGAAACGATCAACCTGAGCAAGTCCGCTACCGTAGGCGCCATTGCGTACCGCGATTTCTTCGGAGCGAGTACATCCACGAGCGCAGAGTTCCTGTTCGTTTGTTCAGACCCTGTCTTCGATCCCGTCGAGGCGGGGCACTACGAAACGGTCGAGGTCACGCTCAATTCGGACACAACAGGTGGGGGCACACGCATCCGCTACACTCTCGACGGCTCCGACCCGATTGATGGTGATCCATCGATTCTCTATAGTGGTCCGTTCCAGCTTGGATTAGGTACGCACGTTGTGAAGGCCAGAGTCTTTAGGAACAACTTCGATCCGAGCGAAATCACGACGATGGCCTACGCGGTGACCGAAACCCCGGTCTCGCCGTTGGTTACGACCCAGCCGCAGAGTCAGGCTGTGGATCAGGGCGAAGACGTCACCTTCACGGTCGTTGCAACTGGTGTCCCCGATCCGAGCTACGAGTGGATGAAGGACTCGATGACAATCGCTGGCGCGACAGAAAGCTCGCTCTTCATCCCGAATGCACAGCCTGAGGACGCGGCGAACTATGCAGTCCGCGTCTACAACGAAGCTGGCGAAGATACGAGCAACGAGGCGGTCTTGACCGTCAACGTGTTGCAAACGCCGACGCCAACAGTGACACCAACAGATACAGCAACCGCGACACCGACCGAGACGGTGACAGCAACCATCACATTGACGCCAACGCCCACTGACCAGGCGACAATCACGGTGACGCCAACGGCGACTGAAGCGGTGACACCAACAGGCACTCTCACGCTAACGCCTACGTCGACGACGACAATCACGCCAACGACTACTGATGCACCGACACCAACGGAATCGGGTACCCCAACTCCCTCGCCGACAAATGGCGGGACCCTGACTCCAACGACAACGGCGACAGCCACATCAACCGCGTCCCCTACTCCGACAGCAACGGGTACACCGTCACCGACGCCATCTCCTTCGCCGACTCCTCAGATGCTGTTCTGGGTCTTCGACAACAACGGCGCGGCGGACTACCGCATTAACTCGCAGAACGATGTATCGCCTCCGATCTACTCCGGACCGTTCCCGGCTAATGACCCTACCCTCTCATTGGTGATTGGAAGTCGCTACGAAGTCGAAGTTCTGAATCCGGGCATTCACCCGCTGCATATCATTTCCCGACTCGATGATTCAGCTGGCAATGATACGGTCCTGCTGGCGATGGGTAGTAGCACGGGTTCGATGGAAGACGACGCCGGCGTTAACTGGACTGACGACGGGAACGGAAACATCGCGTTCACGCTGACTGAGAGCCTGTACGAAGCGATGACGATCGGTGAAGGCATTCCCGCCTATCGGTGTGGAATTCACGTCTCGAACATGCGCGGGGACTTTAGCATCAGCGGTCCGCCGCCCACTGTCGAAGAGCTGGTGGAAGCGCTGCTCGGCAACGGGACGGCCGATGGGCTGGACGTAAACGGTGATCAAATCCTCGACAGCGCTGACATTCCCGCTCTGTACTGACGGGTGTTAAACTGAGATAAAAACCAAGAAGGCCGACGAATCGCTCGTCGGCCTTCTTTCATTTGTTGGTTGTATTG
>JAUIJJ010000174.1 GCA_030431385.1 bacterium
CACGGCCCCGGCGGCGATCCACAGGAAACGCATGATCGGGGAGATGGGAATGGGTTCGTGGCTGACTTCAGTCTCCGTCATCGGTGAGTCTTCTCCCGCCACCGGAGGAGCAGATATCACGCCACCTCCACGGTCGCTGGAAGCCACATCTGAGGCAGTCGACTCCTGCGGGGGTTCGTTCTGCATTCTATTCATCCCAATTCAAAAACAGATTAGGTGAATCCACGGTGCGAATTTCATCATATACAAGAACATGGGTGATGCCCAATTCCCGAAGCTTTGCGCGCACATCGTCCTCGCTACTTCCCGCGTCCATCATGAGCTGGTGAATCTTCTTACCATGTATATTCAACAGGGGAAGGGTGGGCACGTTCAACGCCGCCAACACCGCATCAATCTTTGTGACTAAGATCCGCCCATCTGGACCGACTTGCTCTTCGATGCGATTGGCGAGGTTGAGCTTGTCGTGGCTATTCAAGTAACCCGTTCGCTGCGCATCGCTCGTGAGAAACATCCCGGCGGGAATAGTGCCGCGAGGTACATAGTGCGGATGGATGCGACCCCACTGTCGATCTGCCTGTCGCGCGATCAGCAACAGCGCGATCAAGCCCATCGCCAACTTGAACTTGGGGTCCTTCATGCGGACGCGCGGAACAATCACTACTGCCCCGATCAAACCCGCAAAGAACAGGATTGCAGCCGGACCGGTTACAAACCTGCGAGCAGGTGTTAACACTACCAACGGAAAGAGAATCGCCGCCGTCACAAAGATCTGATTGCGCGCGTTCAGTCTCGGTTTGGTTTTGTAATAGTAGCCAAGTGTCCCCAGCAGGAAAACTCCAATCCACGCTGATTGGTCGACTAATACCGTATTTCGGAAGTGCCTGTCCAATTGCTGAAAGAATGATATGTAGAAATCGAGGTCTAACAGAGAATACCCTGCAAAGTTCCCGTAGATTCGATGAAAGTCCAATGCAACTTGAGAGAACTCATCATTTGGTGGGAATGTATCAATCAGGAACGGGTACAATGGACTGCCGGTAATGATGATGTTCTTAATGATCCAGGGCGACGCGACCAGCGCGCACGTGACGCCAAAGAAGCCTGTCAGTATTATGTACTTCATTGGAGAGTAACTGCGCCAATGAGCCGCGAATATGAACAGGAGCGCAACACCGCCAATAATCACCGTGAGCAGCAGGCCGCTTGTCTTTGTACCGACAGCGAACCCGAAAAGCATTCCCGCAAGAATCAGCAACCTGGGGAGTTCCTTTGCGCCAGCCTTCACAGTTGTAAGTAATACAAGCAATCCCACCACAAGATAATTTGCGAGGCTCAAATCCACGTGAGCGCTCGGCGCAAACTCAATCGCCTCGTCGTGTAGTAGGTACATAAGGCACGCAAACCAGCCGAGTGTATAGTAACCGTGGCGTCTCAGGTAGCTCATGATGACCAGCGCAGTACCGAACAACGCGACGACCTGTGGTGCCTTGGCGAGAATGAAATCATTCTGATCAAGTGCCAACCCCCACATCAAAAAGAAATCACTCAAGAAATGCAGGTTGGGGTGTAACTCGTAGGGCGTGTAAAACACTCCGCCATAAATCAGGTACTGTTTGGGGATTGTAATGTGATATGCCCACGAATCAATCAGCAGGAGCGGGTTCCATGTCAGCTTAACATACAGCGCCGCCGCCATCGCGAGGAGCACAAAACCCACCAAGTCAGACGGCCGCTTCCACCTGAAATTGCGCAGTCGAAAATCTTGCCGCGTTTGCCACATCAGGATGCTGCCGACGACTGCGAATGACAGGTTGAGGACATTCAACAGGACAGGTGAAACGATCTGTGCAGCAGAGAGAAACAACGCCATGAGCGCCATCATCCCAGAACCGACTGAAAACCTCAAGACAGGCAAAAAGATCGGCCCCAAAATCGCCCGCAACCGCTCATCGCAACCTGCCAGCCGACAGCAGGCTCCACCCACCCCGTAGGCAGCGAGGAACACAATGATGGCGAAAACTACCGTCATTTCCGGTGTTGGGAGAAGTGAGTCATTGATGCAATGTTACTCGAAGGAGACGAGACAGTAATTCTTCTTCCCGGTGCGCAGGATCATCATCGAATCACTGGCGAGATCCTCCACCGTGAGCTGCCGTTTTTCGCTATCGATCGGTGTGTCGCTGTTATTGAGATAAACGCCGCCTTGGGAAAGAAGCCGCTTTGCCTCTTTCTTACTCGGTGCGAGGTTGACACGCACCAAAACGTCCGCCGTGCCGACCCCTTCGTCGAGTTCACTGCGCGGAATTGTCGCGGAAGGCGCGTCCTGGAAGACACCCCTCAACTCATCGTCGGTGCGCCCGCTCAACGATCCACTGTAAATGGTCGCTGCGGCGTCTTGGGTTTTCTTCGCCTCAGCTTCACCGTGAACCATGAGGGTCATCTCGTAAGCGAGCCTCTTCTGCCCGGACCGGTATTCCGGTGCTGCTTCGTGCTCGGCCACGATGGCGTCGATCTCCTCGAGAGGCAGGAAGGTGAGCATCTTCATGTAGCGGCCAATGTCGCCGTCTTCCTGCCTGACCCAGTACTGGTAGAATTCGTAAGGGCTGACCATGTCGCCATCGAGCCACAGCGCGCCTTTCTGAGTCTTGCCCATCTTGCGGCCCTGCCCATCGAGGAGCAGCGGTGTCGTGACGCCATAGGCTTCTCCGCCTAGCGTCTTGCGGATCAGGTCAGCACCAGCGGTGATGTTGCCCCATTGGTCGCTCCCGCCCGCTTGCAGGGTGCAGCCGTGGTTCTTGTAGAGGTACCAAAAGTCGTAGGCCTGAAGGAGCATGTAGCTGAACTCGGTGAAGGAGATTCCGCTCTGGTCTTCCAGCCGCCGCCGGACGCTTTCCTTGGCGATCATCTCATTGACGCGGAAGTGCTTTCCGACGTCGCGGAGGAACTCGATGAAGCCGAGGCTACCGAGCCAGTCGCCATTGTTGATCAGCTCGGCCGCGTTTTCGCCCTCGAAGTTGAGGAACGATTCCATGCACTTGCGGATCCCCGCCAGGTTGAGTGCGAGCTCTTCGTCGTCCTGAAGGTTGCGCTCGCTGCTGCGTCCCGATGGGTCGCCGATCATACCCGTGCCGCCACCGGCGACGGCGATGGGGTGATGGCCGGCGAGCTGAAAGTGCCTGAGCGTGACCAGTTGTACGAGACTCCCCGCATGAAGCGAGCGTCCCGTCGGGTCGAAACCGATATACACCCGGATGCTTTTCTTCTGGCAAAGGTCTTCGAGGGCCGGGTCGGTGATGTCCTGCAGGAGTCCGCGTTCGCGAAGTGTCTGAATGACGTTGCTCATGATCTGTTGTCTTCGTTGGGTGGCCCGCCCATCATTGCAGCGGGGCTGGAAGGATAACTGCGGAAGGCGCGTCGACAATGGCAAACCGAACGCCGAGTCCCTTTTGCCCCCGTTTACCCCCGCTTGCGGAGGAAAAATAGCTTGATCGCAGCGTCCAAACCACCCAGTTTGGACCGTGATGAATGTGGAGCGCGGGGCATGTTGCTTCCTGCAATCCTCTCGATTCGGCCCAGAAATTTCCTTGCGACAAAAGCACTCAGCGTGGAGATTGGCCGCACTTGGGGTTGTTGACTGTAGCCGGGCGGTCAGCGAGGGTTCCCTCGTACATAAACGTACTGAATGAATCGTTGGCGTATATCGCTGACTTTATAAGACTTAGTGGGATTGATGGCCCGATGTCTGATCAACAAAGTGGAAATGGTGGAGGTGTTCCGGGGTACGTGAAAACGCCGCCTCCCAGAGACCTACCGCTCAATCTCGAAGCCGGAAAGATACTCTCCGGCAACTACGAGGTGGCTGAGCAAATCGGCGAAGGCGGAATGGCCGTCGTCTACAAGGCTCGTCAAACGAGTCTAAACCGCTTTGTCGCGATCAAGGCACTCCACCCCCGATTTGCATCCGATGAAGAGTTCATTGGCAGGTTCGAAGCAGAATCCGGCGCGCTCGCCTCTCTTTCCCATCCCAACATCATCAACATCATCGATCGTGGCCACGACGATGCGATCTACTTCTTCGTCATGGAACTCGTCGATGGCGAGACCCTCGACGAGAAGATCATCGAGAACACCCTCACCCCGAACGACTGGCGGGGCATGGTCGAGGCCTGCCGCGACGCGCTTGAATACGTCCACAAGCGGGGAGTCGTGCACCGCGACATCAAGCCCTCGAACATTCTCATGAATAACGAGGGTAGGATCAAGATCGGCGATTTCGGGATCGCGCACATTCTCGCTGGCGACGACGGCGAGATCCCAAGTTTCCAAGGCCCCACGCGGGCCGTCGGCACCGCTCACTACATGGCGCCGGAGCAGACCAGTGATCCGGCGAACGTCGACCATCGCGCCGACGTCTACTCTCTGGCGGTGACCTTCTACAAGATGCTCACCAGGCAGTTGCCGATCGGCGAGTTTCCGGCCCCCTCGGAGGCCAACCACGAAGTCCCCGTCGCCGTCGACCAAGTGATTTTCCAGGCGATGGCCCCTAACCCCGAGGATCGGTTCCAATCGGTGCGCGAGTTCTGCGACACCCTGCTCAAGGCGCTCAAAGATCAGAGCATGAGCATTACCTCGATCCTGAACTATCGCGGCCCCGCGAGCTCGTCGCTGTACACCGGCGACGACTTCACCACGCGCGGCCGCCCCTCGGGCGAGAACAAAAAACCCGACTCGAATTTCTTCAAATCGGTAAAGTCATCCACCTCAGCCAAGCCCGATACGCGTTCCAAGGCCAAGGATGAGAAGTCGAAGACTGGAACGAAGAAAGGCTCTAGCACAGGCTTCGGAAAGCTGAAGGCACGGCGCACCCCCATCCCGGAGGGTGGCCGCGTGACCGCCTCCCGCGACCTGACGCCGCTGCCGGTTCCGGTCGAGATAGAAGACGGCCCTCCCGCCAAGCAGTCCCATGCTGTAATGTACGCGATCATTGCGGTACTCGCCATCGTGGGCCTGACGATTATCATCGCAGCAGTCGCGATGTCTCAGCAGGGTGGCTCCACGCAAACCTCTGGCAGTAGCCAGCCACTCGCTCCGATGACCAATACAGAATCCCCTGCCCGCGAGCGGGAGCGAATCGCCGAAGAGATTCGTCAGCAGCGCGAAGCGGATCTACTTCGCCAGCAAGAAGAAGACACCGGCGAGGGTACTTCTCCATGAATGCATTGATGCGTAGCGCAGCGATTCTAATGATGCTTGGGCTGATCGGTTGCGGAGGCAAGAGTGCGCCCGAAGAAACGAAGCCATCCGTTGATCTGAATCAAGAACGCCCCGTCGTCCTCGCCGGCGGCTTCGACGAGTTTACCGAGCCGCGTAGCTTCACCAAGAATGTCGGACTCCACGCACGAGTTGCTGGCGATACTATCTATATCTCGATGCTTAACAGATCCAGCTCGAAGGTGCAGTTACTCTATACCGATTTGGCAATCATTACCGGGCCCAATCGTCAGGACCTCGTACAAATCCACGCAGGCAATGCTGACATTCGGAGCTTCATTCCTATACAACTCGAAGCTGGCCAGCGGGGCGTGACTCATTTGAAAGTCCGCACTGATCAAAGCCTCCGCGGAATGCGATTGGTATACAACAACCCCCGCCAAGATATTCAGACGTACGTGGATATACAGTAGTTACTACTTGTCCAAAACACCCTGCTCCTGAAGGTAGTCGAGCATCGTCGGATTTTCCATGATGTTGCCTCGTACTGATTCAACGAGCGGCATCGCCTCTTCCTTTCGCCCCAGCCGAACCAGCGCCTCGATAGCTAGTGTTCTTAACCCCTCGTTTACCTCGACCATCGGGTTCGCGATCTCCAAGGTGAGCATCGCCTCAGCCTTTGCATCTTCGAGATTGCCAAGTCGCTCCGCCTCTCGGGACGCAAGAGTGTGAACATTCGCTCTGAACAGTTTCGAAATCGCCAATCTTCCAGACGAGAGCTGGGATTCATCATTCGCCGGGCTATTCAACCCCGATCGCATCGCCGCGAGATGACGATCAATCGCGCTGCTGTCTTCGAGCGCATCAGCAGCGATCGCAGCCTGCGAATGTGCATGCACCAGATTGATATTGGAAACCCACTTGTCCTCCGAATTGTTGGCATTCAGCATTGTATCGTACACTTGAACAGCCTGCTCTGCCCAATAAAGTGAATCCTCGAACTCCCTTTGCTTGAACGAGATCGAGGAAAGATTGGTTGCCGAGGCAGCCATATCCCTAACTGAGCTCGCATGGGCGGGGTCAGTCGCAATTGGTTCAAAGAGATTCAGGTCTTTCAACCTATCGACTAGTTCCACCGCTTTTCGATAGTTCTCTGAAGCCAGATCGAATTCACCCTTCGACTCATAGATGTCAGCAACGTACTTGTAGTTGCCAGCGAGCTTTAGTATCGGATTCGGGTTGGTGCTATCAAGTCGCGCAAGGATCTCCGCGACATCACGCCCCTCAATCAGATAACCCAATGCCTCATCAACATCGCCGTTCTCTCTCAGCGAGATTCCCATCAGGGTCAGCGCGACTGAGTAGTCGGCCTGCCAAGTCATGTTCGACGGGCCGATCGTGACCAGCGCACGGTTGATCGCCAACGCCTCGCCATTGTACTCGATCGCTTTCTCGAGATTCTGATTCTGTGCCTGCTCGACATAACCTAGTCGACTGTACGCTACGGAGAGCACCTGGAGCATCACCGTATTTTCCGGATGCTCACTGGTGAGTTCGGCCAGCAAATCGACACACTTCAGATACCACGTGATCGCTTCATCAGTTTTCCCCGAAAACAGGAGTGAGTCGGCGATTCCGGTGAAGACTCTTCCAAGCAACTGAAGGTAGTCAGCAACCTCTCCGTTGTCGCGTATCAGGTCCTCCAGAATCACCTCCGCCTCGCGGGCATACTTCATCGCTCCCTCGACATCACCGGAGAAGAGAGCAATCGTATGGCGCTCATACTTCGCAGTCGCAGCAATCCACAATGCTTCGGGATCATCCCGGTCAGCAGACTCTAACACCGCGAGGGCTTTGTCCATCGACTCGATCGCCTCTTCTGTACTCATCCTCATCCGTTGTGCTGAAGATAGAACTAGATAGAACCTCGCCCTCTGCCCAAGCGCATCCGGTTGATCATCGGTCATGTCCAGGAGCTCACTGTTTAATGAGATCGCGGTGCGAACTGCGTTCTCCGCATCAACGATCCGCCCCCGGCCAAGATAGAATGACGCGACGCTGGAGAGCGCAGCCGCCCGCTGCGAAAGTGAAACCGAGGTCTGTTGATCTTCCGCGCCTGCATAGTAACTCATCACCTCGTCGCTGACGTCATCGAGAAGTTTTAGCTGACCAATATCGCCGAGGCTTTTTCCAAGATCAGCCAGCATGAATTCCATCAGTTTCTCTGCTCGAAGTCGCGAGTCCAGAGCTGCGTCGTGGGCCTTCGCTTCGGAGATTAACGCTGACTGGGCTACAGACCGCTCATGCTCGGCTATCTCCGTCGCGGCTTTGGCATTATCGCGTTCTTCCTTGAGCAAACTCGTATAGATCGCGCCGCCGAAAATCACAGTGGGATATCGCCGCAGCATACGACGCCAGTTCACCTTGCTCCTTGCCGGGGGCAGAGCTTCTTCGAGCCTAATCGGAGTGGAAGCTTCCATGATGGTCCCTAATAACGTATACGCGGATCTAGGACGCCGTACAGCAGATCGATGGCGAGATTGAGCAGAATGTAGACGATGGAAAAGATCATGAGCACGCCTTGGATGATCGGATAGTCGCGCGCCAGGATTGCATCAACGACGAGCCTACCGATCCCAGGTATCGCAAAAACGCTCTCGGTGACCACAACGCCGCCGAGCAGCGTTGCGACGCCCATGCCGA
>JAUIJJ010000175.1 GCA_030431385.1 bacterium
TCTTCGAGGCCGATTACGGCGTCACCGAGGTCGGCAACGGGGGAGGGTGCGCGCCCTGCGAGGGCGACGCTGACGCGTTCGGCGCCCCGTGCGGCGTGGAGTGCCGCGGGGACGAGCTCTTCACCGAGACCGATGTCCTGGTAGCCGGGTGTGAGATAGAGTCGTCCGGTCGGTTCATTGGCAACAATGATCGCACCGTCTTCGGTGATGGAGGGAATCTCGGAGTAGTTCGCGTCCTGCAATCTTGTGTCGCGGGGTGGGGTGTTGAGAAAACGAAGCTCGGCTAGCCCCAGTGTACCGGTAGTGATGAATTCTACCGATCCTATCAAAATCTCTGATCCGGACACAGGGGCGGAAGATGCTGCAGAGAAGGAGATAACTCCACGCTCTGCTTCGTTTGGAGGGCTACTGAGAAATGGATTGTCGAACGTGTTTGAATTGATCGAGCCACTGTGGAACTGAATGCGGTCCACGTCGTACTCAAGAAACACAGAAACCAGAGTGGGTGACATGTCAACTGTACTCAGATAAATCTCAACCGTAGTTGTCACGTTTGGATCAGCACTTGGCATATCTACTGTCGAAGTAAAGACCCTTGGATTTGCAACTCCCGTGGCTGTGCAAAGAACTACGATACATAGAATAAGAATTCGAACGAACATATCCATCAGCAAAAGCCCCCGCAGCGCGTGGATGTCCCTTCCAGTACGTCGTAGTCGTAGAGGGTTAATCGTTCACGATAGCTCGAACCAGCCTGGAGACCGCTAGAAACTGGATACACGTCGCTGAGTCCGGTGTCTTGGTTGCCATTCGGGATGTTTGGCCGCCCGCTAGGCTCGCTGGAATCCATGATTGTGCCATCTTTGATGATCGATGGGGATTCAGAGTAGTTTGCATCCTGCAGTTTTGTGTCGCGGGGTGGGGTGTTGAGAAACACCAATTCCGCGAGGCCTTCATTGGAAGTGGTTTCAAACTCCAGTGTTGCTAGCAGAATATCGGAGCCCGTGACGGAGCTGTTGGAGGCTGCGGAAAATGAAATGAATCCTGGTTCGGCCTCTGTTGGGGGGCAGCATAGGAGTATGTTGTCGAAGGTAGAGATATTGATGTTGCCTTGCTGGAATTGGAGGCGGGTGGTGTCGAATTGAAGGAAGATAGACGTCAGTGAGGGAGCGAAATCGGCTGAATTTAGCCTGATCTCCGTAAAAGCAGAACGATTAGACTCAACTATGGGTTGCGACTTAACAGATAATACCGGAAAGGCTTGCACACCAGTGGAAAAGATGAGTAGCATAACAAGCGATACGAACTCAATCAGAATCTTCATTTGAGTTTAACCTTCTCAGAGGAGGGTTCGTCCCAGCCAACAAAGTAGAAGTTCCGACAAAAATCTCTATCGAATACATAGCGTTTTGGAGATATCCTTGAGCGAACTGCACTTGGAGATTTGAAAACATTAGAATAAGTCGTATGAATATCCAGTCCACTCCAATGAGAGCATTCGCTCTTTCATTGGGAAATTCTACCTGACATCCATCTGAAACCTTCTTCCCGTCGACGTCTAACAACTGAGACAAACTAAGTGGAGCAGAGAAAACATAGCTCGAATGAAAATTTTTGTGGAAAAAAGTCCGGACTAGTCCCACTATAATTCTTGAGATCCACCAGTCACCGAAAAACTGCATTCTCATCGGCCTTGTACCTCATTCTTGGTAGCAGCTTTTTGTAGACGATATACACCTTCGCCGTATCCGTCGCTGGCATTCTTCAAGAAGTCGCTCATTTTGTACTTCGTCCCAGTGCGCTTGTTCCATCCATGCAAGAACCTTTCGAATGCTCCGCGGGCTTGAGGCGCCTTCTTTCCAGCCTCCTCTAGCAGTTCCCCAAATGCTCTCCCAAAACCAGAGAAACCTCCTCCGATGGCTCCACCTACAATCATTGAGGCAACTCCCCCACTTTTGCCCAGTGGCACTTCTAATCCCGAGCCCTTCCCTCCATCAACAGCCTTCATGATGGCCTCAGTTGCGCCTTCAACGGCCCCGCCGGCCAAATTTGATCCTGCGCCAACCGCTGCGCTAGTCATGACAAATAACGCCTTAGACGCCTTTAGAAGCTTCGCGCCGTTCTTAATCAAAGAGATACCGGGTATCAGGCCTGATACGCCTCCTCCGATTGCTCCGCGCAATGCGGCTTTTCCAGCATCTACTTTGGGATCGGTAGCTTGTTTTGATTTGGCTTCCAGATAGTTAGCGGCGGCCCCGATTGCCGCACCAACAGCAACAGAAACTACTATCGCAGTAAAAACAACTTCGCCGGATGGATCGATGTACTTTAAGGGTGAATTTCTTGCATACGCGTAAGGGTTAAGTTGCTGGGGCTGCTTGATTGAATCTGCCAGATAGCTTGGTTGTTCACCCAATCGATACCATTGCAGAGCAGGATCCACCCCCATAAACCGACCAAGAGGAGAATTGTTAAACCTTGCTTCAAAATAATGCAGCCCGGTCTCCAGATCCTGTTCCTTCTGCGTGTACCCGTACTCGCCCTTGAAGCCCTTCTTCGCCACGCCAGGCCCGGGCCGCCAGCTGGCACGTTCGTACCCGAAGGCGTAGTTCACGGCCTCGTTCGTGACGTTGCCGAAGGCGTCTGCCAGGATCGCGGTGCTGCCGAGGTGGTCCTGGTGGTAGTAGCTGATGCGAGTTTCGGGAGCGGGTGGTTTGAGGGCGCCCGATGTGGCGAGGGTGAGCCGTGCGGCTTTGCCGGGTCCGAGGAACTCCGGAAGGTCGCTGAGTGGGGAGAGTGTGCCCATGTCGCCGCCGCGCCAGTGTTGCATGGCGGCGTGCCAGGCCCAGGTGGAGTTGGTGCCTTCAGGGACATAGTCGGTAATGCGGGCGGGTTCCAAGCCTGCACCTGCGGCCCTGACTTGTCCTGCTGGTAATGCCGCGCCGATTGTTGGATCGCTGTAGGCACCACGTAGCGCGATACCCGTCGCAACCGAGGCTTTCACCCACAAAACATCTCCTGCCGCAAGTGGCTCGGATTGAGTAATCGGGACCCACTCACTCGTCTCCTGACTCCAGCGGAAGCGCGCACTCAGCGCGGCTCCTCCGCCCATACCACCGGGTGCTTCGACAGCAATACTCAGGAGGTTCCAGCCTTCGCTCAGCATGAGCCGCTGGACGCGCACGCGTGTCGGATCAAGAGAGCCTGTCACGCGCGCGACGCGGGTCTCGCCCTTCCAGACGTACTTGACCGGTTCGTCGTGCTCGCGCACCTCGAAGTAGCGGTCTACGTAGATCGTCGCCGTTGATGGCACATCGTCGGGCGAGGGGAGCACCGGGAACGGACCCATGCTCTCTTCCTTCGCGAAGACCCGCTTCCAGATGCGGCGGTCGGTGTAATCGTAGCTGTATTCCGCACGCATATTGTCGTTCTCGACGGCGACGAGCCGGTCCTTGAAATCCCAAGTACAGACAAGGCCGTCGATATCTGTCATGTTGCCGTTGGCGTCGTAGGGATACTCGCGGCCGGAGACTGTGGAAGTGAGCGCGTGGGGTCCCGGAGGATCGTTGCTATCGCGCCCTGTGCGGCCTGCAGGACCTGCAGCGCCGCCGTAGCTCATGTCACCGTGATCGACGACGCTGATGCCGTCCTCCACGTGGTCGATGTCGGAATTCTGCGAAACCATGTTGCCGATGCGGTCGTAGCGATAGGCAATGAACCCATCATTGCGATCAGGCTGGCCGGGCAAGTTTAAGCTGTATTGTGCGCGCGTGAGGCGGTAGAGATCGTCGTAGTCGAAGACCTGGGTATTACGCATTTCGCTGCCTTCGCCGTGGATCGAACCGGGGCGACGGTCATCGATGCGTGTAATGTTGGACGCTGCATCGAAAGTATAATCATAGGCAATGAAGGGATCGTCAGCGCCGAGGTTCGATGCTGTGCGCAGCGTATTCATTCGCAGGCGGCGGTCGTAGTACATCCCGGTGCGCACGCCATTGCCATAGAAGCATTCGAGCATCTGGCCGCTGGGCAGGTATTGATGATTGTTCATAACAAAGGGATTGGCGCTGAGGTTCGCGGTCTCGCCACCGCTGATCGCTGCCAACAGATTGCGATTATTGTAGGTATAACCCACGCGGTCGTTGTCGGGATAGATGACGTCCACGACTCGATCGAGGGAATCGTAGGTGAACTCGGTCTTGTAGGGAACCATCACGCTGGTGCGTGGATCGGGGATGACCTTGAGGTTCCATTTCACGCGCCCGCGGACGTCGTAGCTGGTATGCTCCTCGCCTGTTAGGTCAATGACTCGTGAGAGGAAGCCCTTCGTGTTCTGCGCGGTGTCGTTGGTGGTGTCGCCGAGATCAACGAGGCCGGCGGACTCGTCATAGACGTATTCAACATCGGGAGAGCGATTCGCGGAGAAGGGCTGGCCTTCGTCGTGGTAATCTTCCGTGCGGAGGCGGTTCACGCCATCGTAGGTATAACTGATGCGCTGGTTCTTGGCATCCGTCGTTGCGAGGAGATTCGAGGCGTCATCATACTCGTAACTCATCACGCCGCGATCTGGGTCGTTCATGAAGGTCTTCCGCTTGAGACCGTCATACTCCATGACCTTGACGTTGGATTGTGAATCGACGATGCGGGTGAGCATGTCGTTGAGATCGTAATCGTACTGAGTGACCCAGGTGCGCAGATCCGGCGCGGCGGTGCCGTCGTCGTTGAGTCGCGTTACCTCCTCCACGCGCACGAGGCGGCCGAGGCCGTCGTTGAAGTGGCGCATGGGGGTTTCAAAGTACTGGGAGAAGGGATCAGCGTCGTTCTCGTCGCTGGTCTGCGTGCCGAGCGGCAGGTAGCGGACCACGCTGCGGGTGTTGTCTTGGTTGACCGTTGCTGTTTCGCGCAGCATCGCATCGTAGAACTGGCGCGTGCGGTGTGCGTTCGCGAGATTGAGTTCCAGGAGGTTGCCGTTTTCATGGAAGAGGCCGCTCCAGTCGGGAGCGTTGACGTCTTCGAAAGCCAATAACTCATCGAGAGACAATGTCTCGGTTGTTGGCTGAACGGTGAAGTAGGGATTGAGTGTTTCGAAGGGCTTCTGGCGTGCGTTAAAGCGCACCGCGCCCTTTACCGCAACGCGGGGGCGGTCAAACTCGTCGTTCTCCGCTTCCTCCTTCATCATCAGTTCGCGGCCGAGTCCATCGACGAACTGGCGCGAGAGGAAGTAGTGCTCACGCTTAGTGCCCAGTGTCCCAGCAGGCTTATCCAGCTGGCGGGTTTCGATGTAATTAATTAGGCCATTGTCACCAATGGGCTCGGCGAGGAAGTAATCGTACTCAACGGTTGGATAGGTAACACTATCAAAGGGCCGCACGATATTGATGAGGCGCGCAAAGGTATCGTAGGAGTACGTAGTGTTGTTACTGTTAAAATCAGTGGAGGAAACGACGGTGCCGAAGCCTTCGTTGTAGCTGGCCTGGAAGATCAGCGGCGAAGCGCCGCCACCCACATGAATGATTTCTGCGGTAGGATAGGTCCTGAAACGAGCGTCGTAACCGATTTCACGGAAGTGACCGTTTGATGGATCGGGGGTTCCTGCGCTGTGCATCGCCAGCGGATCGAGAAGGCTGACAGGATTACCATAGATGTCGTAGACGCTGCGGGAAGCTTCCACATAGGTGACAGGATCGGTAAGATCGTCAGCGTTGGGGTCAATCCAGGCGCGCTTGAGCGTCAGATTGCCGGTGGTGACTACGCCGGGGTTAGTGCCGGAGAAACCCGGGTCGTCGTAGAATGATTCCTCGAAAGCGACATAGACTCCGTTCTCGTCTGCGACGCCCGTGCGGAAGGGGGCGCGGATGATCCACACATCTTTGTTCAGCGCGAAAGTCGTTGAAGTGATGCGCTCATCATCGGCGACGGTGTAGTCAATGCCTTCGATGATTCCATAGTCGCGGGTTTCAAACTGGTTGCCGTAAACGTCGTACTCAAACTCCTGGTAGGTTGTGATCGGAGCAGCGACGTTCAGTTCGATGATGTCTTTCGTCTTTGAAACGGGGTGGGAGAAGTGGCTTGGCCGGCTATCGGTACCGAGATAGAGTTGCTCAACGGTCCAGTCGGTATCCTCTTCCCAAAAGACGCCGCCAGTTTGCGTCTCCGCAGTCTGGAGATGGAGTCTGCCCTTCAGTGATTCACCGGCTTCGGGGATGTTGTTGCCGGAGGGATCGTCCTCCGGTCGGCCGGTGAAGAAGTGGTGGCGTGTGACAAGCGTCGGTGCGGTGGCGCCGCCAACGTCCACCTGTTCAACCCGCGCGAAGCCGCGAAACTGCTTCTCCGCGGGATCGTAGTAGCCATCGTGGTACTGGTACCGGGTGATGTAGCTGTTGCCCAGCGAATCTTGTGTCACAACGTGGGAGACCACGTTCACCACGTTGGGCATCGGGTCGGGCCAGGGGTTGCCGGCATTGTAGTCGGTGATGGCAAAGGAGGTGGAAGGCCGGTACTCGATAGTGGTTTTTCGGCCGATGCCGTTGTCGATGAAGTTGAGGATATTCGGCGCCGGCGCACAGCCGATCAGTTCGCCGATATCCACCGACTGCATGCGGGAAACCGCGTTCTGGTCTGAGTAGAGGAGGTCCGTGGTACCATTACCGTTGATGTCAGCCCAGCGGGTTTCTCCCCCGCCGAGGCCGACGGGAAGGTCGATGATCTTCTTGATGGTGCTGAAGGTGTAGTTGCCGAGATTGCACCAGTACCAGATCTCGTTGGTGCCGCCGGGACGTTCAAAGATCAGATCGGTGAGACCGTCGGCGTTGATGTCTTGGAAGCGGGTCTTCTGAATGTCCTCAGTGCTGAGGAATGTATAATCAGGAATAAGAACCGTTGTCCCGGTGGTGAATTCACCACGACCAAGTCCCGGTGCTACTGTGACGGTATTGCCGCTCAAGCGAACGAGGTCGGGGATGCGGTCACCGTTGAAATCCTCGATGTGAACACCGGGGACATCGAAGGTAAAGCCGAGGGGATTGGCCACCGTTTCTGGAGAGGACCAGTTGCCGCCACCCTCGTTGTACCAGATCCGAAGATTGAACTCATCCAGCGCCTGAACGACGTCGATGTTCTTGTCGAAGTTGAAGTCGCTGTTGCGAACATCGGAAGCACCAAAAGGGGAGGGAGGCTGATCAACTCCCGCCATCGCGGTGCGGCTACCCCAGCGCAGTTCAGCGGTATTCTCAAAATAGTACACATCGCCGATGGTCGACTTATAGACAAAGTCAGAGAGGCCATCGCCATTCATATCGGCAAGGTGAGCAACGTTGCTCGTGGAGGCGAGGTTGAAGTTTTGTGCCAGCGTATCGCCGGTAATCTGTTGAAAACCAGACCAGCGAATCGCCGGACCGTTGGCGGTGGTGACAATGCCGCGGTTCAAGTAGGCGCGGTGATTGAGGCTGCTCCCCTCGAAGGTCTGGAGGAGGTCGGGAAGGCCGTCACCGTTCACGTCGAGGAAGTCAGTGTAGTCCTGCGCCGGTGACACAACCGGCTCGTTGCTGGAGCCGAAGATCTTGCCCGCAGCAGAGGCGCTTGCCGGCGGATTGCAGAGTCGATAGCCAAAGGTTGAAGAGGGGAGCGTCGAGACGCCATCGGCGCCAACGGGCGTCACCGAGTTAAGAAGCGACCAGTGTCCAGAGAGATAGTCGAGATCATAGCGGCGGACCAGATTCTCGTTCTGGCTGTCGTCATCGAGATCGATCTGCTGATGGCCCGTGAGAAGAGGCCCATGGGTCCCGATGTTGATCGCCGTCATGCGAACGCCGGTGCGGACGGGAAAGCCGGGGCGGCAGTCCTCGAACC
>JAUIJJ010000176.1 GCA_030431385.1 bacterium
GCGGCGCCGTTCCTCTTTGCTCTCCTCGCGTTTCTCCAGCTGAGCGTCTTCGTTCGCGGCGAGTTCAACGATTCCAATGCCCGCTGGTTTCTATTTGGAACAGACACCGTTTACCACGACGCCATCGTTCATCGATGGGTTCAACAATGGTGGGACCGCGACCCAGGGACGATTCCCCTTTGGATGCCGGAACTCCACGGCGGGCTGCCGACGCTTGGCGCGTTTCTCTGGACCCCGCTCGCCCCGCCGGCGTGGCCGCTGCTGGCGATGGACTATCCTGAGGGCCAGCGGCTCGGATGGATGCTCGCGCTCTTCATCGCTGGCTGCGGAGGCTATCTCCTCGCCCGAGCACTGAAAATCCGCCCTGAATTCGCGCTCATATCCGGTGTCGGCTGGATGCTCGCAGGCCACCTTGTCACGCTGATCCACGCCGGTCACTTCCAGAAAGTCATGGCGCTCAGCTGGCTCCCCTGGGCCGCAGCAGGCGCCGTCATGGCCACCGCCCCGCACTGCGCCGCGATGCGGTGGCGCGGCGTCGCAATCGGTACGCTCGGCATCGGCATGACACTGCTCTGCGGGCACCCTCAAGTCACTTACATGGCGCTCGGCCTCGTCGGCCTTTGGACGCTCTGGCAGCTCCTTTTCCGTCGCGCAGTCCGCGTCCACTTCGCGCGCCACCTTGCAATCACAGCGGTCATCGCAGCCGCCGGAATGTGCCTCGGCGGCGCGCAGCTCATCTCAGGCCTGGAGATGAGTTCCATGAGCAACCGCGCCGGTGGCGTGGGAATCGAAGAAGCCGTGGAGACTAGCTATCCGCCCGGCGAGCTCGCCGAACTTTTTATCCCGCGCGTGAAAGGCAGCAACGTCCGTGGCGACACGTACACAGGCGATTGGGGCGAGCGCATCGTCAGCGACTACGCAGGGAAACTGCTGCTACTCCTCGCGCTCTGCGCCGCACTCGTGCGGCGCATACGTCGGCTCGCCGCGTGGTTTTGGTTCGTCACTGCTACGCTTTCGCTCGTCGTCGGAGTTGGTAGGTACACGCCCGCTTACGAACTGCTCTACCGCTTCCTCCCCGGCTTAAGTAGCTTCCGAAGCCCCGGAACCTTCATGGCCGTCGCCTGCCTCTCGTTTCCCGTCCTCGCTGCCTTTGGGATGGAGGGAATCCACTATCGGCTACGCTCGGCAATAACGACTCCTCGCTCGGCAAGACTCCGCCTCTCAACGCAAGCGGTAGCAATCGTCCTGCTTCTTGTCGCGTCCGTCGACCTGATGACGGCGAACAGACACTTCCTGATCGCTGAACAGTGGGATCGCTTCGCAGCGTATCTCGCCCCGAACCCCGCCGAGCTTGCGCTCATGGAAAGCGGTCGGATCGTGGAGTACTACGACGAGGCCCGGCCGCTCTCCCTGCGCCCGATTCTCTACGGAGCAGCGACGCCGCTCGGCTATCATCCAATCACTTTTCCGAGGCCGGACGCGATGGAACCCGACCCGCAGCTCCCCCCGAACGCACAAGCCCCCAACAGACTCGTCATTCGCGAAGGGCGTATCGTCGAAACCAACCTCACGCCCGAAGCCGCATTCGCCTCATTAGCAACCACGGAGAGCGATGCCAGCGCACGACGCGACTGGCGAAAGCGCTTCCCGAACGAGCGCGTGCTGGGCGTCCCCGAACCGCCCGGAGTCCTCACCGTCCGGGAACGGATTCTCTCCGGCTGGGAGGTCTCCTCCGCCGATCAAACGCTGGTAACAACCGCCAGCCAGCCGAACATGCCGCTGCTGCACCGCATCGAACTGCCCGGCGACAGCGACTCCGTCACTTGGCGCTACCGCCCTCCCGCCTGGCGCGTTGGGCTCTGGTTGACGGTCCTCGGCGCGCTGTTCGCCGCCGGCGCAGGAGCAGGCTCCATCTCGACATCGCGACGCCGCTCCGCGCGGTCTCGCCGCTCGAATCCAACTTGATCGTCATAGCGCGAGTCATCTATTTAAGGGGCTAGGCACGGAATCTGCCCTTGCTCTGATTCGACCGCACAACGAGAAAGCCCACGGAGAAAACCGATGAGATTCACCTTCCTATCACTGCTGTTCCTGACAATCGCGATACCGGCTTTCGCCCAGAAAGGCCCCGCACCTCCCGAGGTCGGCAACCCCGCCATTGACTACCTCCACAAAGTGGAGGCCAAGAACTCCGAAACCAAAGCGCTTCAGGCCGAATTCCGCCAGATTCGCCGCGACATTCTTTTCGATGATACCGTCAGGAGCGACGGCGCATTTTGGTACGAAGCCCCCGATCGTTTCCGCGCCAGTTACGACAGCGAGCACGGCTCCGATATCTGGATGATGGACGGCAAGATCATCAACTACCTGCCCGACCTCAAACAGGTCGAAATATTCGCGCAGGAATCCGGCGAAGAGGCCCCCGTCAATCAGCTCCTCCTCGGCTTCGGCATTGAGGTGGAGCGAATCCTCAAAATCTTTGAAGTCGCCATCGACGATAATCTCACAAACAAGGACGAGATCGCCATCGTCTTCGACTCGAAAGACCTCCGCCGTTCCATGGAGTTTGAGCAAATCACCATCGTCTTCGACAAAGAATCCGTCGAGCCCCAGCAGCTGATCCTGAAAAACGCAGAATCCATCATTACCGTCTACCTCGACCACGTGAAGCTGAACCCAAAGATCAAAGAAAAAGTCTTTGAAACAGATTGGCCCGGCGACGTCGAGGTGCTTGACTACTCGAAATCCTGACCAACGGTGGAGAATCGTATCACCATGACCGCCCGTATCTCCCGCTACTTTGCCTTCTCAATGCTACTCCTGATGTTCGGGGGCATGATCGCGTGCTCGCCGCTCGTCCGCGAGCGCACACTACCTCCCTCGATCCGGTCCGTCTACATCCCGATGATCATCAATCGCACTCAGGAACCGGGATTGGAAGAGGAACTGACCGAAGCACTCCAATGGGAAGTCATGGCCGATGGCCGTCTCAACGTGGTCTCCAAGAAGCACGCCGACGCCACCATCGAGGTCATCCTCACCGGCTTCAATGACTACCCGTTCAACCTCGACGACAACGACTTCGGAGTCGTGAAAGTTTGGGAACTGCGCGGGATGATCTACGTCTACGAAAACGTGCCCGGCCGCCCCATCGTCGGCGAACCACGGGACTTCACGCTCGAATACGGATTCAACGACGACCCCCGCACGACGACCTTCGACCCCGAACCGCGACAGAAAGAAAAGCTCGCCGATCTCTTCGCCAAAACCGCCGTCCTCGAGATCCTTCTCGGAGGTGACGACGAAGAACTGGAAGATAAAGTCATCAGGACGAACCCGCGCCGATCAATTCCCGACACCGATGAGGACGGGTTCGGCATATCGAGCTAACGGACGTTATGAGGGATGGGAAAGCGCCAGAGATCTCCAGAAGCTTGGGTGCGCGATTTCGCCGCAACACACTACTCCTTGCGTCTCTCGTCCTATACCTCCTCTGCGTCGGCATTGTCCTCTACCAGATAGACAAAGCCCACTTCCAATCTGAGAAGGCCGAAATCGTCGGTCGCGTCATCAACAGCGACGTCAATTACTTCAGCAGAACAAGCGCCGACCAATTCAAAAACGCGGCCTTCATCTACCTTCAGTCCCTCCACAACTCCAGCGACTTTCTCCTCCAGGAACGCCGCCGCGTCGAAGCGGAAACGCTCCTTAAGGAGTTCATGGAGTCCAGCCCCATCGCCATCGCCGCGACGCTCGAATCAGCCGACGGCGAAGTGCTCATGGAGCAGCTGGAGTATTCCCGCCTCGCCGTTCAAAACAACTTCGACAACAGCCTCCTATTCATGAATTTCGAGCGTACGCTCACCGCACCGATCTATCAGGACAGCACCAATAGCGCCGTTCGAGGTTACGTGAGAATGCGCCTCACCACGCCCCTCGATAATCAGGAAATCGAATCGCTCACGATTCGCTACCGATGGGTCGCGCTCACATCAGTAACAATCATCAGCTTGCTGTTCCTCCTGATCCTGCGCGGCGTTTTGCTCCCCGTTCGCCGTGTCATCTCCTACATGGATCGACCCGACTTAACGATCTCGCCGGTCATTCCAATTCCCGGTTCACTACTGGAACGCGCCTACAACAACCTCGCAAGAGACGCCGCAATCTCTCGCCTCTCAGTCGAACTGCGGAGCCGCGTCGCCGACGACAATCTCTCGCTCCCCGAAGAAGTCTACCGAGTCATCCCGACCCTCGCCAAACGTCAACGCATCGAAGGGTTGCAGATATATACATTCACCGAACACCAATCCAAAGGCGAATGGACTTTCGATCATTGCTTCACACTCCCGATCCATTCACTGAATCAGGAACAGTTTCAAAGGTTCTTGGAAGAACGAGTAAACGATAATCCCCCCGACGAAGATGAGTCGCTTTGGCGCGAGAGCGTTCTCCAGTTTCGCGAAGAACTCCGCAGTCGCGAACCAGGGTCCAGCGAAGACCAACTATATATCCGGCAGCGCCCGTGGTACTGCGACATCATCGAACAATCAGAAGGCCACATCGCCGTCTTCGTGATTCACTCGCTCCCTCCCCGCTTCGCCCCCCCGACGCCATGGTGGGCCGATTTTCATGGACGCATTTGCAGGGAAATCCGTTTCGGAGTTCAGCTCGTCAAAAACCAAAAGCGGCTAATCCTCCAAGAAAAGTCCAAAGCCAACATTTCTCTCTCGCGCAACCTCGGTCACGACCTGACCAACATCATCGCCACCAGCAAGCTCGAACTCATGACCGTTCGCGCATTTCTCTCGCTCACGCCAGAAGACATTCGCAACGCTCCTGCAAAGGAGAAAATCTTTAGGGAATCGCTGGAAGCACTGCTCAACAATACGAGATTTCTCCAAGAAATCGTGAACCTCTATCGCAGCTATAGCTACCTCCAGCGTCCCCGTTTCGAAGAAACCGACATCTCAGAACTGGTAAAAGACGTCGCAGAACTATTCAAACTCTCGCTCTCCAAGTCATTTACAATAGAACTCGAACTCACCGATGGAATTCCCAAGGTCCGCGTTGAGCCACGGCTCCTGCGCCTGGCGCTCTTCAACTTGCTCACCAACGCGATCGACGCGATTAAGCTGGGGAGCAGCGCCGAAAAACCGGAAGGCTCCATCCACGTCTCGACTTCCTACAACCGAGATCGCAACGCGGCAGAGGTGAGGATTGGCGATACAGGCCCGGGAATTCGCGACGAGAACGGGGAACTGCTCGGCGACGATATGATTCAACAGGTCTTCCGCCTCGGCTATACCACGAAGAAGAATCAAGAAGGCGAAGGTTTAGGGCTCAACTGGGTACAAACCATTGTTGCCGAGTTCCACGAAGGCAGCGTCTCAGCCACAAACCGACCGGAGGGCGGCGCGCAGTTTTGCGTGAGCCTCCCGATTTCCGAAAACGAGGAAACCGACCCACCAGGCAACACCGAAAATGGCAATGGAAGCACAGTGCAGCAAATCGAGGAGACGGAGAATCTCGCGCGATGACAACTAAAGTATTGATAGTAGATGACAATGAACTTTACCGGACGGCATTCCGTCGAAATCTAATGCTACAAAACTATGATGTGGTGGAGGCGGAAAACGCCGACGAGGCATTGCAGATGTTCGAAACTGAGGCCCCCGATCTGGTCGTCACAGACCTCAGCATGCGCTCCCCCACCGAGGGTCTCGACCTCATTCGCTCGATCAAACAAATCGATCCGCTGACTCCACTAGTAATGATCTCGGCAGTCGGCACTTTTGAGGAAGGCTCAGTCGCCCGGGAACTCGGCGCGGATCGAGTCATCACCAAACAGAAGATCGACGAGCATATCGAGGAACTCTACAACGCGATTGAACAGGCACGCGCCAACAGCGCGAAGAACCGTGAGATTCGCGCGGAAGTCGGTGATCTCACCAAAGACCCCGACAACATTCCACAAGGCGCTGCCGAAAAACTTCGCCGCATCATCTCCACCCCAAACACTCACCCGGCGATTCTCGAAGACGCCTACGATGCGCTCATTCAAGCAACCGCAGCGGACACGCGTCGCCAACTCGAAGACGCCGTCGCCGGTGCCGCAGACGTCACCATTATTCAAATCGAAGAGCAGCTCAAAGAACGCCTTCCGGAATTCAGTCGCTTCGCTTCTGACACACAAAAAGAACTACGCACCGCCGAGTACTTCTACCAGCGGCAGGGCGGTGACTCCCCCGGCGATGCGGAGGACTTCACCCGCAACATCGGCTTCTCCTATTGCTTCGCCGTCGAGAACGAAGCCAAGGACCGCCTGCGCAGAAAACTCAATCGATTCCTCAGCGATCGCAGAAACATTAAACTTATCAAAAGCCTCATCGATCCACGCACCCGCCAGCTTGATATATTTTACCACCAACATCTCCTCAGACTTCCCCAACAATTCGACTTCACAACCGACAACGTGCGCCAAGTGTTTCAGCGAATCATCGAACATGAGTCGCACTACAAACCCGACGGCTTGAAGGCCCTCGGAATCATGATCGTTTGCTTCGGTCGCGACTATACAGTGAAGGGGCTAAAGGGCTCACACAAGATCGAGAACCCCCTCGGCATCAAGTCCTTCGACACCGAGGAACAGACCCTCCATTTCGCAAAACACCTGGTGTCGCTTCAACACTTCAGAAACCCCTACATCCATCCCGAGATCAGTGAGATGGAAAAGGTCTCGCGCATTCGGGAAACCGCCCTTACTTGCCTTGAGGATATCTCCAGGATCGTCTAATGTACAGAAAGATACTCCTAGCCTTACTCTTCGTCGCAGCCGCTGCCACGTTGCGCGCCCAATCAGACGACGATCTATGGGTCACGAGGTTCGAGCGCAGCTACGGAATCGAAGGCTTGTACGTTCTCGAGATCACGCCCGACGACACCCCGGCGATGTCCCGCCGCAATCTGCTCAATCTCAACCTCGCGTGGTTGGAGTTTCAGCGCCGCCGACCCGACGAACCCTTCTCCCCCGAAACTCTCGATGAAGAGGGCCTCCTTCCCGAATTTCTACCCCGCGCAGAAAACGACAAGTACTTCTACAACGAAGAAACGGGCCTGATCGAAAGCACCCTTGGTGGCCTCTTCTCGCTACAGGCCGGCGCGCAGATACTTCTTCAGGCCAACGCCGTCGTGCGGAAGAACCTCATCCGCCCGAACTCATTCGTTCGCGGGCGATGGCAGAAAATTTGGGAGGATCCCACCACACCCGAATGGCTCAAACACGAAATTGAGTTCCGCGAATTCTACCTAAAGCACTACGACTCCAAAGCTGTCCGCGATGCGGAATTCATCCAGCAGCAGCTCGAAGAAATCGCGCTCGCTGTTGGCTACTTCGCGGAACGGCGCGGGATGAAGAAGGGCGAAGCCGTGACGATGCAACTCCTCTTCGACAACGGGTTGCTCGATCATCTGCGTGGATACCCCCCGAATACCAAGTACCGTGTCACAAAAGTCGGCGAAGCTCCCTACGCGACTCGCGGCGGAGTGCGCCATGATCTCGGCGAAGACAAGCTCATGCAAATCCGCCGCGACGAAGCGAAGTCGGTCTACGAAAAGTATCCCGACTACCCGCCCGCCATTGCCCTGCAGGCGAGATTCCTCGCGCCAACAGATGGAATTGAGCTTCTGGAAACCGCCATCACCAAATGGCCCGACGTACCAGCGCTCCGCCTCGAGCGCCTCTTCCACCTCCTCAATCTCGGACAGTTCGACAAGTGGCCAGCCGACATTGAATACCTCCTCGAAGAGTTTCCCTCGGCGCCGATCTTGTTTGGTATCGAA
>JAUIJJ010000177.1 GCA_030431385.1 bacterium
TTGGTTCTACTTTGCCCATACGACTGCGGCGTTCGCGCTGGGGCTTTGGGCGCTCTACTTGGGAGTCGTCGGGCGTTGGGTCGCTGCCTTCGCGCTGGCTGGGTTCATCTTTAACATCCACGCAATGCAGAGCGCGTATCTGCTGATGATGCTCGGCGCGGCAATGCTCCCGGTGCTGAAGCAATCCGTGAAGCAGGTCGCATTCGGCGCCATTGCATGGTTGATCCTGGCCTCGCCGGGACTTTACTGGATGTTCAGCTCTCAGGCAGTGAGTTCACCAGATGACCTTGGTGAATCCATACGCGCCTTCTTCCCCTATCACTTCTTTCCGACGTCATGGTTGTTGCATCAATGGCTCGGAGCGCTCTGCTTGATCGCCGGTTTTTCGTGGATCGCGCTGACCCTGAAGAGAACCGACCTCCGGATTCGGCTCCTGCTGCCGGGAGTCGCTGTCGTGACCTTTTGCGTTGTTGGGGGAGCTTTGACCGAGTTGACCGAGTCGGGCTTCCTGATCAAGCTTCACGTATTCCGAACGAGTTCCTATCTAGCAGTGATGACGATCGTTTTGTTCAGCGGCTGGGTGTTCGAGAATTGCGCGCGTTGGGTCCCGAGCGAGCGCCGATTCCCGGCCATGGTCGCGCTACTGATCGGCGTCGCTGCGATTGGTATGAGCGGCTATTTGACGTTCGGTTTTATGATGCTTCCTTGGATTCTTGTGATCTGGTCGGTGATCGCCCTGCTGCTGGTTTGGATACTCCGCGGAGGCGCGCGAACTGTTGCGGCTTCGGTGTTTGTGTTCTTCTGCCTCGTGACGATTCTAACCGTTCATTATGAGAGCAAGGACTTCGAGGATCGCGGCGATCGGACTCAAAAGCACTGGCGACGCGCTCAGGATTGGGCGCGAGAGAATACGCCCCCGGACGCGCTGTTCCTGACGCCACCGGACCTGACAGGGTTCCGCGTTTGGTCCGAACGACGCCCGGTCGGCGAGTGGATCGAAGGGGCTGCGATGCTCTGGGATGCGGACTTTGTGCCTCATTGGCGGCAGTGGTACCAGACCATGGGGGGCGAGTTCGACTCCAGCTACGAGCTCGACATCTGGGACCGGCTGGGGAGGCGGTACATGAATCTGCCGCAGCACGAGATTGAGCAAATCGCGCGCGAAGTTGGTGCTGGATACATCGTCATTCGCCGCCCTCAGGAGTACGAAGAGTACCTCGGATTTCAAAGGAACTGGCAGGGGGAGCATCTCTACAGGAACGACTCCTTCTTCATCGTCGCGACGCCTCCGGGTCTGTGACACCCAGGCCGCAGGATTCCAATTGTCTTGTCAGTGAACTCTCCAGCGGGGTAGCCTTAGCGCGTTGAATTGAGTAGGACTTCACTGGGAGCCTCATCATGTACATGTTTGCTCTGACGCCGATTATTGGAATGAGTTGGCCCGCGCTGACGCCGCTGATTTTCGCGACCGCTGGCGCGCTTGGCTACAAGGCGATGATGGACATGAAGGAAGGCGGCGACATCAACGAGCAACTCCGCCAACAACTCTACGACACGACGACAATTCGCCTCCGAGTCGACGACTTGGTCCTCGACGCGATGGAGGAGGAAGTGAAGCGGGCCGAATCGCTTTACTTCCAGAAAGACGACATAGTCGTCGGCGTGATTCGCGACGAACGCGGGAAGCTTCGCGTCGAGGTCATGGGACCGCGCGGTGCCGACAAGAAGGAACTCGAAGCCCAGGGCCGCGACTTCGCTGAGGAGCTTGCGCAGCTCTTCGCCCAGAATCGGGCCGTTGAGGAACTCGAACGAATCGGAGCAGAAGTCGTCGAGGAGATGACAGACGAGAACGAAGAAGTCGTGCTCAAGATTCGCCGGTGGACGTAACACACACCAGATTCTAACCTATACTGAAAGTAGCACCTGATGGCGCGCAGCAGCGGTCGATTTTCAAAGCTTGAAAAAGGAAGCGGGGACTCATTCACTGCCAAGCTGGCGCCTCCTCCCGGGACGCTCGCGCAGGGGGAGACGGAACCCGCGCCGCCAGCCGCAGCACAGGCAGAACCGGACAACTACCCCGACTTCGTTCAAGAGGCCGACAAGGCGTTCTTTACTGGTCACTACAAGGAAGCGCTGAGGCATTACAGTCGCGCCCTCCAGCAGGACAACACGCAGGTCTATCCGTGGATCGGCCAGATTTCTTGCCTGATTGAGCAAAAGCAGTTTCGTGAAGCGAACCTGTGGTCCGAACGAGCCCTCGACCAATTCCCCGAAGACCCGTCGCTTCTCGCGCAGCGCGCCCGCGTGCTCGCCCACACTGGAAACCTCAAGCGCGCTATTGGTGTGAGCGACTATTCGATCAGCAAGGGCGCGACCGAATGGGCTTGGCTGGCGCGGGGCGAAGTTCTCCTCGAAGCGAAGGACGGCAACTCGATGTCTTGCTTTCAAAAGGCCGTCGAAATGATCGGCAAGGAAGACTGGCGGATTCCGCTTCTCGCCGGCTTGGCGTTCAAACGCCGCCGCCAGTGGGCCAACGCGGAGGAGTTTTTCCGTCTTTCCGTAGAGGCCAACCCGCGCCATTACTACACTTGGTACGAGTACGCCCAAACGCTAACCGAGATGAGCTTCCTCGAACGAGCCCGCGACGCGGTGACTCGGGTGCGAAATCTCAAGCCCGACTTCCGCCCCGCCAAGGAGTTGGAGCTGCGGCTCAACCGCCGCCCGTTTCTCAAACGCATCTTCGGCATCATCAAGCGATAGACACTCTTACTCCATAACAGCAATCCCGGGCTCGTCTTCGGCCAATTCCAATACCGCTCTCCCGAGTCGGCTCTCTCTGCTTCGCAGGGTGATCACCAGTGAATTTATCGGACGTGTGATAGACATTAAAACGAGTTGGAACGCTTGCAATTCTCTATCGAGGTCTGCGGTGAGACTATCTTCGGCAACGCGCCCGTTGGCGCAATGGTACTCGAAAAACTCATCCAGCCATACCGCTACGAAAGTCCAACATTCGAGTCCGCGAATCGACATGTAATCGCACAACCTGATTTCATCGCGACGCAGAGGCTTGATGCGCTTTCTCTCTTGCCTTTCCGTTCCATTCCAAACCCGCCCACCCCATCCCCTGAGTTTGGAGACGAAGTCGTACACCGAGTACTTGCGCTCACCATCGACCATCGCTGCTTGCTGTGAGACAGCGAAGAGCATGTCTCCCGGAGAGTTCCCCGAGTCTATCAACTCAGCGTGCAGCTTCTTGTGAAGTTTTTCAGTATAGCTTCCGAAGCGGACGATCACTTGCCCGCCGGGTAGGCTTCGGTTTTCGGCGATGCTCCAGTCGGTTAGGCCCAGCTTGCCCGCAAGTGCATTCCCGAATCGAACGATACCGGCCTGCATGCGGAGAGATCGGCGCATCGTGTAGACATGAACATGAGCTTCGCTGCCGGGAGGATCCCAAATGCATCTACCGCCACGAAGGAGTTGGTCGTGACCGTCCGCGACAACAAGCCGTTTGTCCGAGAACACCCGACGTAGCGCCTCGCGCTCTTCGGCGAGAAGGTCCTGCCCCTCATCGACGAAAACGAAGTCATACTTCCTCTCCTCCGTGGCTGCCCAGGATCGCAACGCCGGGCGGTAGTCGGCCGAAAGAAGCCGTTTGAGGTTGTAGAGCAGCTTTTCGTCGTAAGGCTTGTCCTCCCAGCATTCATCAATGCAAGCCAACTCGTGCATCACTTGCCAAAGAAAGCTGTGGAGAGAGAGCACGTTTACGCGAGGCGCCTCTTTGGGCAGAACTTCTTCACCCGTTTGCATGAGGGTTAGGATGTCTAGCCGTAGAGCTTGATTGAAGGTTAGGAAGAGGCACCGGTGGCCTCGTCTGGCGAGGTCGTGAGCAGCCCGAAGGATGAACGTCGTTTTTCCTGTTCCCGCACGCCCCCGAAAGACGACTGACCTCTCGCCTAGATACTCTGCGAACTTCTGATCTCGAAGGTAGCGTTCAGTAAACCTCTCTAGTCGGCGCCGATTGATCCCTGAGAGTGTGCTGATTTCGCGGAGTTCTCGCAACGACCCGGTGGTGTGGTCGATTGAGCCTCGAAATCCGAAGTGCCCAGAATTGCGAGACCCCTTCCGAGCGGGTGAGTTCACCAACACTCCGGCCAAGTCTTCGAGAGTGAAGTTTGATCCCAACGTGTTTGGGGGCGATCTCTGGTCTTCCCCGAGCACCACGTTCGGCAGCCAGACGGCGCCATAAATGAATTCTTTTAACCCGCACAGCTGGGCGAGGTAGTCTCGCGCTCCGAGACATTGTAGGCGCAGCTTATCGGTCGCGGATCGCCAACCCTTGCTGTCATTGTAGCGGACGAGAAGCTCCTGCGATGTTACTTGCACATCCTGTGGGGTCAGGTGCTTGTGCTCGATCGCGAGCACTGCGCCCGAGATCGATACATCGATTCCATTGCAACCCACTTTAAGGGGAGTCGTGGATTCTAGGATGAGCAACTGATCGACGTCTTGCGCGACTTGTCCATAGCACTGAAGCGAAGGTACGCTTACGAGTTTGATTGTCGTCTCGATTTGCGCAAACTGTTGCTGTAGAAGCTCGGCGAGATGGGCGCAGAAACTCTCGGCTGCCCTGAATTCGGACAAGTGCGGCCCCCCAAGAATCTGCAGTTCGAGTTCCAATCTCCCTCCGTCTTCCGTCCAACCAAATGGCCGATAGTAGAGTAGTTGAATCTGATCGACGCAACGGATTCGTTGAGAGTTTGGCCGCCTAAAGACATTCGCGGCCCCACCTTTTCGGGTGGGGCCGCGAGAGCACTAACTGCCACTTCGTTGTTCGCCGCTTACCGGTCTTTGGGGACTTCGTTCCAGTACCACTCGGTGAAATCGTGCGGGTAGGCGTTTGCGTAGAGTTTCACTCCGCGCAGGTTTCGGTTGATGAAGTAGGTTTCCTTGAAGCCGAAGAGGAAGCAGTAGGGCTGTTCCTCGTAAACGATTCGGTGCATCTCCTGCGCCATTTTCCAGCGCGTTTCCGGATCGAAGGTCTCTCGGATTTCGACGCAGATTTCGTCCACGCGCTCGTTCTTGTAGGAGACGAAGTTGTCGCCCTTGTTTTCCATCTGAGAGCTATGCCAGATCTGGAACGGGTCGGACTCCAGTGTCGTTCCCCAAGCGAAGCGAACGGCGTCGAAGTTCTTGTCGCGAACACGGTCCGAGAAGATCGTCCAATCCATCTTGTCGATGGTCATTTTGATGCCGGCTTGCTCGATGTTCTCTTTGATGATGTCTGCGATTTTCTGGTGATAATCGCGGGCGTTGTGGATCGAGTAGTTGAAGACAAGCGGCTCGCCATCTCGGCTTTCGATGGTGCCGTCGCCATCGCGGTCGAGGTACCCGGCGCGGGCGAGAATTCGGCGCGCCCCCTTTGGATCGTAGGGGATGGCCTTGACGGAATGATCATAGCCAGGACCGCTAGAGTAGAACGGCCCTGAGACAGGAAAGGCGAGCCCGTGGTGGACGTCGTCGGCGATTTCCTGACGTGGGATGAGCATCGCAAGGGCGCGACGCACGTCCGGGTTTTTAAACAGCTTACGTTCCAGATTCCAACCGATGTAGGTATAAAGAAATCCGGTGCGATCGGCGCGCGTCATCTTGCTCTTGAAACCCTCTGTATTCGTATCGGTAGAGACCCATGTGTTGGGCTCGACGTCGATGTCGACATCAAGGGCTCCTTTCTGAAGCTCCTTCACCGATGCCGCCGGTTCCTTGATCAAGACCCAGATCAATTCGTCGATGTACGGCTGGCCGACTTCCCAGCGGGGGACCGCGCCTTGGGGAAGATCATTCTTCCAGTAATTCTCGTTCCGGACGAGTGACGCCCGATTGTTTCGCTCCCATGACTTCAGCTTGTAAGCGCCAGTATAGATCGGCCGCTCGCGGAACAGGTGCTGATTAAACGCCTCGGCAAAGGCGTCGCTATCGCCGCCGAATTTCTCCGGATTGAAGATGTGCTTGGGAATGAAGTAGGTAGAGTCAGCAGCTCCGCCGAGAAACGCGAGGGCCTGAAAGTAGGGCTTTACGTAATGGTACTTGATGCCTTCCCCATCACCGATAATCTCGGCGAGATTGACATCCTTGTAGTAGTTCCGTCGCGACTGCGCGTCGACGACCGGGTTCATGATCGTCTGATAGCTAAAGAGCACGTCGTCCGCCGTGAATGGTTCGCCGTCGTGCCACGTGATGCCGTCGCGAATGTAGAACTCAAACGCGCAATTCTTCTTCGCAAACGGGCGGTTCTGAACCTCGGTGCCGATTTCGAAATCGTAACTGTCGAGCTCTGACATGGGGACAGTCACCTGTCCGTCGGCGAGCTTCGACGAGGACACTTCATCGACGACGATGGTGTGTTCCATCGCCGTGACAGTACCCTCGTAGCGAGTTCCGCCGCGCTCCTCCGTGAGAACCACATAGCCGGCCTCTTGGTCAAACTCTGCGACGTCGAAGCGTCCAACGCTCACCTTCCATGCACCGGGTACGAAAGTCACGCTTTCGTCGTCCATGGAGACGATGCGGCCTTCCTGAACTTCTCCCGACTTTGTTTTGATCAAGTCGGCTTCGCGCCAGTACCAGGCCATCTCAGGAAAGAACTCCAAAGTCTGCGGGTCCTGATCGACGAGGGAATCCGACAGGTGGTTTACGAGGACGCGCTCCGGCTGGCCGGTGAGCGTGAGGGAGTTCAGTTCCTGAAAGTCCGTAGGCGTTCGGATGTAGAGCTTCCCGCCCCGCTTGGGGGAAGCACTTGCCCGAGACGCATCGGTTACGTCCGGGTTGAACTGATCGACAACGACCTCTTCGAGGTACTTTGCCGCAGGGTTAACGTAGCCGGTGGTTTCCTGCTGTGCCGCAACTTGGACTGCGGGCGCTGTGGCCGGGGTGTCTGCCTGGGCAGCTCCCCAGGTGCCCGCTATGGAGGCGAGGGCAAGTAGCCCTGCCGCCTTCGTGAGTCCGCCTTGAATCATAAGTCGATTTCTCCAGTCAGTGGGATAGAGTGCTAGACAATCAGCATTTCGCGCCGACGGCTCAAGCCGGATTCGCCCGGATTCCGCTCGAGCGTACCCGTAAAGACCCGACTCCCGACAACGTCAAAGGGGTTGGTTGACATCCGTGCGGCCGTGCCCGGAAAGAATTGACGCAACCGGTGGCAGCGTCCCATAACATCCGTTGCCTAGCGGCGTATCTCAAGAGGCTAGTGACATTGAACAACGATCGCGCCGAAAACTCCGAAGTCCACATCGAAGTCGATCGGGCTCCCGACGTTCAGTCGGCCTCGCGCGAATGGACGCGATTCCTCTTCTACGTCTTCGGCGGAGGGATCGGTCTTCTCGTGCTGCTCTCCATTTCCGACAGCATAAACCCACCCGACTCAGCGCTTCAGACGCGCGCGCTGACCACCAGTCTCGGCTTTTTTGACGGCCATTGGGACGGCGAGGAGAGCGTGTACCTGATGAACGGCGAGAAGTACGACAGCTACGAGGTCGAGCTTGAGTTTCTCTCAAAGAACCCCAAGGAGCAGATCTTTACGCGACGTGATGGATCGAAGGCAGACGACCCCCAATGGGAGACCTGGCGCATTGCGATTCAGGAGAACGGCCGCATGATCAGCGAGCCTCGCGGCGGCCAAAGCGATGATACGGAGTTCGATGGCCGTTGGGAAGGAAGCCAACTCTTCTGGCATCGTCAGCTCGAAACAACCGAGGAGGTCCGCCGCTGGTGGATTTCAGGAGGCGTCCTGCACCTGGAGGGAATCCAAACGGCGCGCGACGGATCCGGGC
>JAUIJJ010000178.1 GCA_030431385.1 bacterium
CACAACAAGTGCGTCGAGGCGGCGGCCGACTTCTTGTTTCCAGCCTGGCATCGCGTCCAGATACGCCGCTACCGGCGCGTTGCCGTAGCCTTTGGGTATCTGCGGGTTGCCGCCTGAAAGCAGTTTCGGCTTCATGGATTCATCGCCCTCCAAGAACTGGACTATTCGGTAGCATCATTGCGGAGATGTTTCTCGAAGAAAGCAATCGTTCGTGACCAAGCGAGCTCGGCCTCTTCCTTTGCATAGCGGCCCGTCGAGTCGTTGTGGAAACCGTGATTCACGCCGTCGTACATGTGGAGAGTATAGTCGGCTCCGTTCGCCTTGAGCGTTTCCTCGTAGGCGGGCCAAGAAGCATTCACCCGCTCGTCCTTTCCTGCGAGTTGGACCATCAACGGGCCTTTGACATTCGGCCTCAGTTCTTCGGCTGCGGGTGTGCCGTAGAAAGGAACCCCGGCATCGAGTTCATCCGGTATGACTGCGGCAAGCAAGTTGACAATGTATCCTCCAAAACAAAAACCCACGGCGCCGAGTTTACCCGTCCCCTTCTCGTGGCCCTTTAGGAATCTGGCCGCGGCGATGAAGTCCTCTTCGATCTTCGCGCGATCCATCGACCGCTGCATCGCACGGCCTTCGTCGTCGTTCCCCGGATAGCCGCCGAGGGGAAAGAGAGCGTCGGGCGCGAAGGCAATGAATCCGGCAGTCGCAAGGCGACGCGCCACGTCTTTCACGTAGGGATTCAGCCCTCTGTTTTCATGAATCACGAGCACGGTTGGGCACTTCCCTTCGACCGCTGTTGGAACGACGAAGTACCCGCGCCCCTCGCCATGGCCCTCGGGAGAGGGAAAAGTTTCGTAGGTCGCCTTGATGGATTCGTCGTTAAAGGAAACTTGCTCTGCGAGCGCATAGTTCGGCGTCAGCACCGACATCAGAAACGGTACGCTGTATCCTAACGCAGCGAGCCCCGCCAGACGCGTCACGAAAGTTCGCCGGTCAATGAGGCCATGAGCATACTCATCGTACCAGTCGAACGCCTCCTGCGGAATTGGCCGCTCGGTCTCGGGTGTGGGTTGCAGGTCAGTCATTGAAGGGCCTTTCGATTGAGTACTGCCACGATACGAGATCGCCGACCGGAACGCAAGCCAAGGCGGCGGAAACCTCGCCGATAGACTCATCCTGAAACTGCGAGGGGTTGTAGATCACCCTTGACACGTCAGCGCACCTTCCATTTCGCTTGTTGGCGAAACGACGGAGGTTTCAACGATGCGTAACATCCTCGCTATCACCAAGGCCCTCGGGGATCTCAACCGAGTCCGTATCCTCTGCGCGCTCTCAGAGCGCGGCGAGTTGTGCGTTTGTCAGGTGCAGGAACTTCTCGCGCTCGCCCCTTCGTCGACTTCAAAGCATCTCAGCATCCTCGCCAACGCGGGGCTCCTCGCCGTCCGCAAGGAAGGCCGCTGGGCCTACTACTCTGTAGCCGAAGAGTCCGACTTCCCGGAGGAAGCAGCGCAGATCGTGACTTGGGTCACGCGTCAGGCAGCGAAGGAAAAGGCGATTCACGAGGATCGCAAGCGACTCAAAGAAATCCTATCCTATTCACCGGAGGAGTTATGCCAGAGATTAGCAAACGGACAGCCGTGCTGTTCCTCTGCACCGGAAACTCGTGCCGTAGCCAAATCGCCGAGGGCTACGCCCGCGAGATAATGGGCGATCACGTCGCAGTTTACAGCGCGGGAATCGTCGCCCTTGGGCAAAACCCCAGCGCCATCAAAGTCATGGCGGAAGACGGCATCGACATCACGAATCAGCAGTCCAAGACGCTCGCGTCGCTCATTGATGCAGGCATCACCTTCGACGTCGTCTACACTGTCTGCGGTCACGCCGACGAAAACTGCCCGGTCTTTCCCGGTGCAACGACTGTGATCCACCGCGGCTTCGATGATCCGCCAAAGCTCGCAAAGGACGCAGAAACTGAGAACGAAGCACTGAATCACTACCGCCGGGTCCGCGACGAGATTCGCGCCTGGGTAGAAACACTTTAACTTTTTTTGAAGGAGATATTTCGGTATGTCACGAAACGACGAATATACACAACAGCAGGAACTCCGTGAGAAAGTACGCGCCGGGTACGCTTCAATCGCCGAGTCGGAAACCCGATCAACCGACTCGGAATGCTGCGCAACGTCGTGTTGCGGGGCGGATCCGGGCGATGCTGCCGCCGCCCTCGCAGAGGCTGTTGGCTACGACGAGAAAGAACTGGCGCAACTGCCCGACGGCGCGAACATGGGGCTCTCCTGCGGCAACCCGACTGCTCTCGCAGCCCTCAAGGAAGGCGAGGTTGTGGTCGACCTGGGCTCCGGCGGTGGCTTCGACATCTTCATCGCGGGCGGCAAGGTCGGCCCCAAAGGTCGCGCCATCGGCGTCGACATGACCGCAGAAATGCTCAGCAAGGCGCGCAAGAACGCAGTGACCTATCGCGAGCGCACCGGCCTCGACAACGTAGAATTTCGCCTCGGTGAAATCGAGCACCTACCGCTCCCCGACGGCAGCGTCGACGTCATCATCAGCAACTGCGTCATCAACTTATCACCGGACAAGGATCAAGTTTGGCGCGAGATTGCCCGCGTCCTCAAACCGGGCGGTCGCGTCGCCGTTAGCGACCTCGCGCTCGTCCAGCCGCTCCCCGACAAAGTCGCCACGATGGTCGAAGCGCTCGTCGGCTGTGTCGCCGGGGCGGTACTCATCTCCGAAACAGAACGCGCCGCCAAGGAGGCCGGGCTGACGGACATCGTGCTCGAACGAAAGGACGACTACGTCGACGCGATGACAACTTGGAACGACCCGCTCTACATGCAAATCATCGAAGCGCTTCCCGAGGGGTCCAAGATCTCCGACTATGTGACGAGTCTCAACGTCTCGGCGCGCAAAGCCTGAGTGTACGAAGTTACGTAATTAAACTGGAGTAAGAATCTGATGTCAGAAGTTATAGCCACAGGCGATCTCGGATGTCCCACCGGTACCAGAGGCCGCCTATCATTTCTCGACCGATACCTGACCGTATGGATTTTTACGGCGATGGCAATCGGGGTCGCCTTTGGCTACTTCATCCCCGGCGTCGAAGGGTTCATCGAGTCCTTCAGCGTCGGGACAACAAACCTGCCCATCGCTATCGGGCTCATCGTCATGATGTACCCACCGCTCGCGAAGGTGAAGTACGAGCAGATGGGCGAGGCGTTTCGTGATTGGAAGGTGCTCGGCCTCTCGCTTGTGCAAAACTGGGTCATCGGCCCCGTGCTTATGTTCGCGCTGGCTGTCATCTTTCTCCACGACTTTCCAGAGTACATGATCGGCTTGATCATGATCGGCCTCGCCCGATGCATCGCGATGGTCATCGTGTGGAATGATCTCGCGAAGGGGAACACCGAATACTGTGCCGGGTTGGTTGCGTTCAACTCTGTGTTTCAAGTGCTCTTTTTCAGCCTGTACGCCTGGTTTTTCATTACATGGCTCCCGCCAAAGATCGGCCTCGAAGGAGCCATCGTCGAAATCTCCATCTGGGAGATCACACAAAGCGTCCTGATATACTTGGGCATTCCGTTCTTTGCCGGCGTCCTCACTCGCGTCGTGTTGCTAAAGGCAAAGAGTCGCCAATGGTACGAATCGAAGTTCATCCCCCGCATCAGCCCACTCACATTGATCGCGTTGTTATTCACCATTGTTGTGATGTTTAGCTTCAAAGGTAACAAGATCGTCGAGCTCCCCTTCGACGTCGTGCGCATTGCGATTCCGCTACTCATCTACTTTGTAGCGATGTTCCTTGTGAGTTTTTTGATCGCGTGGAAGATGGGGGCAGACTACTCGAAGAGCGCGACGCTTTCCTTCACAGCAGCCAGCAACAACTTCGAGTTGGCAATCGCGGTCGCCATCGCGGTTTTCGGCATCGGTTCTGGCGCAGCCTTCGCCGCCGTCATCGGCCCGCTTGTCGAAGTCCCGGTCCTCATCGGCCTCGTGAGCGTATCGCTCTGGCTCCAACGAAGGCTCTTCAAAAACCAGCGGACAACTTAGTTCACATCTGGCTCCTGTTCACTTCGCGGCAAGACTCGCAACTCCCGATACTCCGAGTCCAACTGACGCACACGCTCGCGCCTGACTTCGCCCGCGCCCGAGGGCAGTCACGGCCATTCCTCTAGGGCGGAGCTTGCGCGCCTCCCGACTGCTGCCGCCCCGCCTCGCGGGATTCGAAAATAATCTGATCCGGAAAATGTCGCTTCCGCCGCCCCATCGATCTGAACCTCCTTCAGGTCAGGAAAAGGGTACGAATACTCTCATCGAAAGTGGAGCCGCTTTTGGGGACCAGTTTGGGCCTTGAAAAAAAGCCTTTCAACATCGGTTCTGTTTCCGTTTTTGGCAGGGGACCAATCCGGCTGATCTACGACTAGAAGTCCAAAAAGATAGACTTAATGATCCCCTCGGTGCTACCCAGATCCGAGTCATCAGGCTCAAGCCGGTTGATGAACTCATCAATACCCGCTGCGATACGCCACGTCGCTCCATCGCGTGGACTTTCGTGATCCCAGAAATGCACTGCGCCATCGCTATCGACACATATCAAATTCCCGCCTGAAGACTCACCAATGGGAACGAACGCCTCGGGTAACTCACCGGAATACTGCGAGTTCTTTTGCTCAAGGCTGTTGTCGTCAGCGCCCAACCCAAACAGCACCACCAAGTCAAGATAGCCTTCTCTATCGCTCAATGGACACTTTTCATCTGGTTTGAAAATGGCCCCTTTATCGCACATAATCGCCCCACCGACTTCCAACAACAACGCCCTATATCTCGGCGGCATTGGAAACAGCTTCTCTGCGCTTTGGATTGCGAGTGTTACGTCGTCACACGCCTCACCAAACAATCGCGCTTCAAGTTTCGCGAGACTTTCATAGGGTATCATTCACAAGCTCCTCTTAGATCGGATGCCGCACCGATGTGAGGAAACTTCCTGTGGAGACCGGTGGGATTCAACTCAAGAGTGCTCTATCGTACAAAGTGCGGAGAGTAATGCTTCCTTCGTCTCATTGAGACGAATCTCCTTCGCGTCAGGATGCTGGCACAAATTCTGGCACAAATCAGCCAACGGCTTCTGTAAGTGCAAGCGAATCAATGTATCTAGGAAAAATGGCGGACAAGGAGGGATTCGAACCCTCGGAACGGGGATTACCCGCTCACACGCTTTCCAAGCGTGCGCCTTAAGCCACTCGGCCACCTGTCCGCACAGGGGCGATTAGGGAACCCGCACTCCCGTCTCCGGTCAAGTGCATTTCACTCATCGCGAGGCAAAAAAGTGCCTGCACCCGCTTCTTTTCGTTTCTGGTGCGCGTTAGACTCGGCTCAGCGCACGGTAAGCCCTTCGAAGGAGCTGAGCACTCCGGCGTCGCCGAAAATGCCGAGCGGCTCGGGGTAGGTGTAGCCGGGGAAGTAGTTGTCGAGGTCGGTCGAAGTCGCCGACGCGCGGGCCACGAAAATCTCGGAGAGCACTTGGCGAAAGTCAGTGGTGACTTTGAGGTCTTTGCCTTCGAAGAGTTCAGCCGACGAGAGACCTGGCCATGTGCCCCAGACTTTCTTCGCGTCGATGTTTGAATTGAAGACCATCATCATGCCGCCGTGGCCGTGGTCGGTTCCGCGGTTTGCGTTCTCTTTGAGGCGACGACCAAACTCGCTCATGACGACCATTGTGAGGCGGCTGTGCTGGGCGGACATGTCGTCCCAGAATGCGGCGAGCGTGCCCGCGAGGTCGCCGACCTGATCGGCGAAGTAGCCCGAGTCCGGGTTGCTGCTGCTCGCCTGACTTTCGTGGGTGTCCCATCCCCCGAAGTCGACTGTCGCGGCTTGAAGTCCAAGGTCGAGCTTCACCATCTGGGCGATGCTCTTCATGGCATCGGAGAAGCTCGAGTCTGGATAGGTCACGCCAGCGGAGGGGACATACTCCCCCGGCGGATTGGCGTCGATGACGTCGGTTGCGTCGAGGGTGCGAAGCGCGACCTCCCTCAGTTCGGGATCGAAGTCATACATGAGCCTGAGCGCGCGGCGCAGATCGTCTTCGTTCGAGCTGGAACCACGGATGGCGAAGTCGCCCGCTTCGGTGAGCGCGAGCGCTTCCGGGAATCCGCTGAAGGAAGGCGAGACCGCTGACCCGAAACTGATCCCTCTGAACAGCCCCTCGAAGGGGAGTCCACCGACGGGAACCGAGTTGAGGTAGCGCTTGAGCCAGCCCCCTGAGGAAGGATCCGCCCCGCCGAAATCCATGAAGTCCTGGGCTTCGAAGTGCGAGCGCGTGCCCAGATTGTCCGGAAGCCCGGTTGCGGGAATGAGCGCGAGATGTTGCGCGTTGTAGAGGTCAACGAGCGGAGCGGCGGCGCTGTGGAGGCCAAAGTATCCGTCGAGATCGCTGACTTCATTGTCTCCTGCGTTCTGCCCAAGCCCGAGGTCCGGCCGCTTGCTATGATACTCGGCGTCGGCGAAGGGGGCGAGGAAGCTGAGGCAGTCCATCCCTCCCCTCAGGAAAACGTTGATCACGATGTCGCGTTGGGGGGCGCCTCGCTGGGCGAAGACCAGATTACCGAGTCGCGCCCCGCTCATCGCCGCGATCGTCGCGCAGCACCCTTGCATAAATGTCCGGCGGGCAATTTTCATGATGGTCTCCGTATCGTTTTAGTGGCGCTGGAACTCGGGCGTCATGGTACACAGGGCCGCGAGGTATCGCAGCTTGCTGTCGATTTGATCTTGGGGAAGCGGGAGGTTGAAGTTTCGTCCTTCCGCGACAAACTGGGCCAGACCCTCGCGCGTGGGAGCAGAGATGCCGCGCTTGATGATGCGCTCCGCCCACCAATCGACGACCTCGTATGCAGTCCACGTCCCCGCTGGCATCTCGCCGGTAACTGAAAAGTCGAAATCTTCGTGGTCGTTCCAACGATACCAACCGGAGGCCACCGAGTAGACGATATTCCATCTCTCGATCATATTGTTGGAAGTCGACCAGTGCTCGCGCACATCCGGAGGTCCATCAGGCGGATGCCATCCGAACATCCCGTGACCCAGCTTGTCGAAAACCCAATCGATACTGAAGCTGGGGTGAGTGACGTAGGAAATGCCGAGCGTTCTCATGGCAGAGGCCATCCACTCGAGGGGACGTTTGAACTTAACGGCGCGGGCGTCGGTAAACTCCGCACTGGTCAGGACGTGACGGAACACGCGCTTGAGCTGATCCGGCTGGCTGCTTTGCGCGATGAACTCGGCGGCGGTCGAGTCGATGATCGACTGGGGCGGATCGTCGCTCACGAATCGGCGACAGATCTTCTCAGCGATGTGACGGGCGGTTCCTTCATGGTTGGCGAGTAGGTCGAGCACCGCCTGCCCGTGCTGCTCCGGGCTGGGATCACTGAAAAATGGCTGGCAAAGGATCGCCTTGTTGAATCGATCGCTGTCGGAATCGACGAACATGTACTGGCCGCGGTTCGGGGCCGCGCCGTCGGTTTCGAACGTCCATCCGCTAAACGCGCGGGCCGCTTCGTAGACGTCGTTGTCGATGTAAAAATCACGCGTGCCGTCGCTGTTGAGGTCGTGGTTTGGATCGCAGAAGAAAGGGTTAATGCTGCTCAGGTCGCCGCGATAGTTCGCCGAGCCCATCGTGTGCAGCTCGAACAGCTCGCGAGCGTAGTTTTCATTCGGTCCGGCTGACGTATTCAGGTAGTTGTCGAGGTAGTAGAGCATGCAGGGATGCTTCGTGGTTGCCTCGATAAACTCGCGAAAGTTGCCGAGCGCATTGGC
>JAUIJJ010000179.1 GCA_030431385.1 bacterium
CTCAATTGAGCACCGGCGCCAGGGGGCTCATTCGACGAAGACCGTGATGCCCCGGCGAGCTCGGTGCGACCGATGCAGACCGCGATGCCCCCGGCGAGCTCAATGCGACCGCTGGCCAGCACGGTGAGTGCAATCCCGGTGAGCACGGCGACGCCGGCCCGCGTGAGGTGGTCGGCGAACGACATGGCAGTCTCGACGTTCGACGGATTCTTGTAGTACATGTCTCGCCACAGCGAAACGTCGTTCCTCCAAGCCAGGCATCGATCAACATCGAAGCCAATAAAGGAGACAAGCACGACACCAGCGACCACGAGTTCCGGAAGCCCCAGGCGATTAGTGCCGCCTTTGAGCAAGCGCCACTGGGCGACCCCCGCCACGAGAACAGCTATCCCTGCCAATGGAATGTAGAGAAAGCGAATCGCCATCCACTGCATCGTCGGGATGATGTTGCTATAGGGAAGAAGCGCGAACAGAAACCACCAAAGCCCCAACGCCAAGTAGGGCCGTCGCTTCCACACTGCCAGCGCGAACGCCGTCAGCCATAATAGCATGACAGCGATACCCGCAACGGGTAGAAGTCCGAAGCCCTTCTCCGCCGGAATGTGATGATAGGTCAGTTCGAACCCGAACGGGAGCAGCACGTACCTCAGATAGCGAAGAAAAATCCCCGGCATCGTCAACATAGTTGCCGACATGGTCCCGCCCGGCGGCTGATCTACTTGAGCAGTTTGACCTAGGACGAGATGCCTGAGGTACAGATACAGCGCCGTCAAGCACAAAGACGCGACAAGCAGAGAGATAATTCGCCTGTTAACGAGTCCCCCCTCGTCGGGAGCCAGAACCCATCTCGCCCACCACAATGCAGGCATGAGACCGAGGTACAGCACGCCGGTCTCCTTGCTCAGGAGGGAACCGAGCATCAAGGCCATCGACATGACGGCGGACAACGCGCCTCTCCCCAACCCCAGATAGAGCGCAAAGAACAGCAGCGCTCCGCTCATCAGACCATCGCGCTCCTTCATCCAAACAACCGACTCCGACTGAGCAGGGTGCATGGCGAAGAAGGCTACCGCCAGAAAAGCCGCTTCCGGCGCGATCTTGATCCTCAGGAACAGGAGGAAAAGACCGACCGCAGCGAGCGAGTGCCACAATAGGTTGAAGAAGTGGTAGACCGTTGGGGACTTGCCGAAAGTCATCGTCTCGACGAGGAAGTGGGCGTTGCGCAAGGGGCGCCAGAACCGTGTCTTCTCCACGAATCCGGCAACGTTCGTTTCCTCACGCGAAACGAGCGGCCAGAAATTCTCCCAGCTTTCAAACCAGGCGTTCGCCGAGAGATAGTAATGATCGTCGAAAACGTAGTCGTTCCTGAGGCTTAGCCCCCAGGAAATCCCGATCAACAAGACCAGCCCGGCACAGCACAACCCCACCACCTTGCCGCTGACGTTTTCCGTCGCGTGGAGGTTCTCCGCCTTCAATGAATCGGTGCTTTGTAAAGCAAGTTTACTTGTCGCTTAGGTTGGGTGCTTGTCTGATTCTTCGCGCAGGATCCGATCCTCGACGAGGAGGATGTTCGCGGGTCCGGCGCGCCGGATTAGTGACAGCAAATCGGACATCGAAGCGATCTCCTCGACCTGTTCGTCGATGAACCACTGGAGGAAGCTCGCCGTCGCGTAGTCCTTTTCCTTCTGGGCCAGCGCCATCAGGTTGTTAATCTGGGCAGTAACCCGCTCTTCCTGCTTGAGCGAAGCCTCGACCGCTTCTTCCACCGTCTTGAATTTGTTGGTTGTGGTCGGAATCGCGCCGACTGCCACCGTCGCCCCGACGTCCATGATGAAGTTGATGATCTTAAGAGCGTGGGTGCGCTCCTCGTCGGCCTGTTCGAAGAAGCGCCGCGAGAGCACCTTGAGCCCCAGCGAATCTATAAACCCGGCGATAGCCAGGTACGCGTTGTGGGAATGGAGCTCGTGAACAACCTGCTCGTTGAGGCTGTCCTGCATCTTTTTGCTGATGATCACGAGAGACCCCTTTCATTCGGAAGTGTGAATGTCATGATGCAATTTCCGAACTGCGGGACAAGTGAATCTGTTGAATACTCTGGTCATGAATCCGTACAAAGGAGTGTACACAGAAAAGACCAGACATCCGATCGAGGCCGGAGATGATGAACTGCACCAATTGCGGCGCACCTCAGAGATCAGCAGGAACCGAATGCCACTATTGCGGAACGCTGCTGGCGCGGCCAGTCCGGGAGAGGTCGCGCCGCGAGATACCTCCGCCCCCGCCGATTCCCAAATCCGCGAAGCGCGCCAAGCCCTCCAAACCCGGCAAAGGCAGCAACAACCCGCTTCACCTCGTTTGGATGATTCCCGTCATCGTTTTCGCCACCAATCCCGGTTTCTTCGCATCCGCCGTTTCAACGGTTCCCTTCGTTCTGCTAATCGTCGCATTCGCCACAATGGGCTGCGGCTCAAAGAGCACGTCGCGGGGAAGGCAGGGCGGGAACTGCTGGCGAATCGGATGGTAGCTGCGGCCCTTCGAGATTGGGAGGTCGGACGCAGCTCACCTGATTTCTTGCCAGAGCAATCGCCGCGAATTCAGATTCTCAGCGGGTTTTTACCGAGTATTCCAATCTTCGGGCCACGAGAGCCGGCTTCGGCTCGTAAAAAGATTCCCCGCAGGGCGTTTCTTGATTGACCATGCCGGTTCACTCGACTTTCATTGATGGTGTACTACGGAAAAGAACTTGGTGACCCCCACAGGATCGGAAGGGAGGCGCCGATTGCCCCGGCAAAATGCACCAGTTGCAGGTTGACGTGGAAGCGATAAGCGTCTCAAACTTTTTTGGCAGTCGGTCAAAGCCGTTTCTTCGGCCGAAACAAAAGGAGAATATAGTACGATGCGCAGCACGAACAAGAGAATCATTCAACTGGCGGGCGCGCTGGCATTGGCGAGTGGACTTACAACCATCGCTCATGCGCAGGCAGATCCCGTCTTCAAGCTCGAAAACGTAACCGCCCGCGCGGGTGAGACTGTAGATGTTCGTGTTTGGGTTGAGGGAGGCGTATCAAATACCGCAGCGCTCAACTTTACCATCGAAGCCAACGACTCCAGTGTGGACAGCATCACTGGCTCAAGCTCGCTGGCAGATGGTACCCAATACAAATACGACGACAATAGCCTTACCGGGACAAACACGATTCAATATCGCGGCGTACTCTACGCCACGTCATCTTCAGTTACACCTTTCGACACCCAGAGCCTGACCCAAGTCGGTACGATTCAGGTTCAGGTCGCAGCGGGTCTTGCCGATGGCACCGAGATCGCACTCGATTTCGTTCCCTTCAGCGACGACATGACGACTGGCCTTGTTGGCCTTTCCGATGCCTCTGGTAACTCGGTTGTCGCTGGCGCCTCGCCTCCCGACACCGTCCGCCCGAGGGTCGAGAGCGGCAAGATCACCGTCGGCGGCTTCGGCTTCGATACAGACCTGCGCAACCCGGCGCTTCCTTCTGGTTGGGAATTCGCCCAGGTTCTTCCCGCCTCAGGCTCCGGCCTTAGCGGCAACTCCAGCTCAACAAACGGTTTCGAAATCACCTTCGACGCCGACGCAACATTCGGTTTCGTTCAGCGCCTCGCTGATGCGGACTCGAGCCCCGAGAGCGGCCGCGTGATGGTTCAGACATGGACATTGGGCAGCGATGGCGCGTCAGCCTTCGACGTTCCCACCATGCGTGTTCGTTCCACAGCCGCTGACTCATCCTGGACGCAGGACGCCCTGATCCAAGAAACCCAGCCCGGCACACCGGCACCCGTCACAGTCCCCACAGCGGGGAATGACAAGGTCATCACAGCCCTTACCTACGTGCCGAACAGCGTCAACTCAGGCAGCCCGACGGGCTTCTCGCTTGCAGCCGACGTCATCGCCTTCGGCACGGCAACGCTTAACGGCACGGTCGGCACGAAGAACTTCGTCCGCCGTCTTGTCGTTTCCGACTTCGACCCGGCCGCCCTTACCGGCGAGCAGGAACTCGTTAACTATGACTTCTCCGGTGGCAACACCAACGGCTTCTCCGGTTTCGAAGACGTGGCCGGTCTCGACTCAACGGTGAACACAGACAATGGTGGTCTGAACATTATCACCAACGAGCCGATTCAGGGTATCGGTTCCTTCTCCTTCGGTTTCTGGGAAAAAGTCGTCTCCGAATGGACGGTCACCGCTGGTAAGGTCTACCGCGTGGACTACACGATCGCTTCTACGGCGACCAGCCGCGACGCATCGAACACCGGTCGCCTCCGCGTTTCGACCGGCGCCAATGCTGACTTCGTCGCCAGTGGCGTTGTTGGTTCAGACGGCGACACAAGCTCCAGCCCCGACGCCGATGGCGAAAACTACACCGCGTTCTTCTACTTCCCGACGGACGTGAACGGCGAGCAGGTGAAGGTTTCCTGGGACGCCTACAACACGAACCCGGCGGACAATGGTGGACTGACGCTGCGGACGCTCCGCGTTCGCGCCTACGACGCACCGTTTAGCCCGTAACTCGCTAAACCGAAAATCAGCAAACGCACAAGCGCCGGAGGGAATTCCCTCCGGCGCTTTTCTTTTCGAGGCGATGGATCAACAGGTCAACAAACTCAGAGAGTTCCTACGCGACGCAAAGCGCGTCGCGGTGATCACCGGTGCGGGCGTTTCAGCCGAAAGTGGAGTCCCAACTTTTCGTGGCAAGGAGGGTCTTTGGCGGGACTACGATCCGACCGTCTTGGCGACGCCTCAGGCGTTTCGCGAGGACCCGAAGCTCGTTTGGGAGTGGTATGATTGGCGGCGAGGCCTCATCGCTACATGCTTGCCGAATCCCGCGCATGAAGCGATTGCAAAGTTAGAAGCGAGTTGCGAGGATTTTCTGCTCATCACACAAAACGTAGATGGGTTGCACCATCTGGCAGGTAGTCAAAATATCGCTGAAATGCACGGGAACATCTGGCGCGTGAGGCGATCTGCGCCGCCCCACCGCGAGTGGGAAGACCGCACGCATCCGCTCGCAGACATACCGCCTCGCGACCATGATGGCACCCTCCTCAGGCCGGCTGTTGTGTGGTACGGCGAGATGCTTCCTTCGCAGGAAACGGCCAAAGTTGAGCGCTTCTTCTCCGACCCACCCGACTTGGTCATCGTTGTAGGAACCAGCGCGCAAATCACATGGCTCATCGGGTACGTTCAGCAATTTCGTGCGACAGGGATCCGCGTCGTGGAGGTAAACCTCGAACCCACCGGGCTATCGGGAATCGTCGATCTGACCATCAGGGGAAGAGCGGGCGCGGTGTTGCCGAAGGTTCTCTGAGGCTCATATCTGCTCGTTTCTCATCACCTTCAAAAACTGATCGCGCAGCCGTTCAACCGCACGCGCAGCTGCATGATCGACGTGCGGCGAACGTGAATTCAGAAGGTCCATCCGGTGGAGCAAATCCGATTTCCCGGTGAGCGTCGTTTCCCGCTGGCGGGGGAGTATGTCGCGTTCTGAGAGCAACGCCGCCATCGTCGCGGCTTCTTCCAAAACCCCCTCCTCCGCGCCCTCTATCAGTAAACGCGCGAGTCTCGGGTGCGCGGGAATCGCTGCCATCCGTCGACCCATCGGCGTCAGCCTTCCCGCCGCGTCCTGCGCGCCCAACATCTCGAGCAGTCGTTCAGCGGCTTCGAGCAGCTCCTTGCGCGGCGGCGCGAACCATCGAAAGCTGGCGATGTCGGCAATCCCCTGCGCCTTGAGCATAAGGACCGTGGAGGCGAGATCGACCCTCACGATCTCGGGCGAGTCGTGATCCTCAAGCTGAGCGTCCTGCTCGCGCGTCCACAGGCGCAGGCACCGGCCCGGAGCCGTGCGCCCGGCGCGCCCCGCGCGTTGAGTCGCCGAAGCCCTGCTGATTCGCTTCAGGGCAAGGCGCTCAATCCCCAATCGCGGATCAATGATCAGAACCCTCGCCACCCCCGAATCGATCACCGTGCGCACGCCGTCAATCGTCACTGATGTTTCCGCGATGTTCGTGGAGAGGACGCACTTGCGAGTCTTCGCGGGGCGAATCGCGCGGTCCTGCGCGTCCGCTGAAACGCTGCTGTGGAGAACGTGAACCTCACCGGGGAAATTTCGGATCAAGCTGGCAGTTCGGCGGATTTCGCCCATTCCGGGGAGGAAAACGAGAACGTCGCCTTCGTTATCCTGTACACGCTCGATGGCCTGCGCCGCGCGTTCGTGTATCGGCGTTTGGGCGGTTCCCTTATGGTACTCCACCTCGACCGGAAACAGCCGCCCCGCGCTTTCGAAGATGGCGGCGTCGCCCAAAAATTCTGCAATCGGTGCGGGATCGATGGTCGCCGACATGACGACAATCCGTAGGTCCTCGCGCACCTCGGCGATCTCGCGAAGCATCGCGATTGCAATGTCGGTGTGCAGGCTACGCTCATGAAACTCATCGAGGATCACCGCCCCGACGCCATCGAGAAACGGATCAGATTGGATGCGCCGCGTGAGGATTCCCTCGGTCAGCACCTGCAACCGCGTGCGCGCCCCGATGCGCCGCTCGAATCGAATCTGCCAGCCGACCTCTTCGCCGATGCGCCAGCCGTTTTCTTCCGCGATCCGCGACGCCGCCGCGCGAGCCGCCACGCGTCTCGGCTGGAGCAACACCACCGATTGATCAGCACGCACCACCCGCAGGAGTGCAGGAGGCACCCGGGTCGTCTTCCCCGCACCGGGAGGCGCTAACACAACAGCATCCCGCCCCGAGCGCAATGCACTCGTCAAATCGGGGAGGAGATCGTCTACGGGTAGGGGGAGCACAGTGATCATCTTACTCGCGGGATCGAGATAACAAGTAACAGTCGGTCCTGCCGAAGTGGGAAGGAAAGGAAAACTCCACTGCTGACAGGGAGGAACCTGCTCTTGCGGATCGAGAAATCGCCACAGGTCCCCACCAATCGTGCTCTGCTCCTTTCGGAGCAGCCGGTACAATCAGCTTGCGCCACCTGGTACTTGGGAATTGGATTTCGGTGACTAAAAGTCACAAACACTTAGCCAAATCACTTCCTACCTCCAGAGGAATCTCCGTATGTCGACCAAACTGGCCGCGATCGCCCTGCTTTCCCTAATCCACGCAACATCTCTTGCCCAGCAATGGCGAGGCTTTCCTTTGCTAACCGAGCCGGCAGCCGATTCACCGACTTCGACTGTAACTGGTGATTTCAATGGAGATGGGGTAGCCGACTTTGCTGTTTCCAGCAGCGACTCGGACGAAGTCTTGGTTCTACTAGGCAACGGTCAGAGTTTCGGTATCGCTGGAGGTGCCTTTGAGCCTCCGGTTGCTTACTCCGTTTCCGATGCGCCGGCATGGATAGAGATTGGAGACTTTAACAACGACGGGGTCTCCGATCTGACAACTGCGAACTATCTGGATGCCAGCTTCTCTATCCTGCTTGGCGACGACGACGGCTCCGGAAATGGCGACGGGACCTTTGGTACTTCAGCAAGCTTCCCGACCGGAGCAGGCCCACTATGCGTTGCAGTGGGGGACTTCAACTCCGACGGTATTGAAGACATCGCGACTGTTAGCGCATTCACCGAAGAGATCGCGATACACTTCGGAAACGACGACGGATTCGGGGCGGGGGATGGTACCTTCTCGGCAGGCGGAACCTATACCGCAGGCACTTCTCCCCACCATATAGCCATCGAAGATTTCAACGATGACGGAATCTTGGATATCGT
>JAUIJJ010000180.1 GCA_030431385.1 bacterium
CACCGCCGTTTGAGCGGTGAGCGCCGCGGTGGAGGCGACTTTATGAATGGCGCCCTTCACCATATCCGCAAGCTTCCCTTGGATGATGAGAGGCTGTTTACTCCATCGAAGCCCGAGTCGAAGCCAGCATCGAAACCCACGTCGAAGCCCATATCGTCCCCGCCCTCCATGGGGCAGTCGTTCGGCGCTCCCGGCGTATCCAGAATGAACTCATCAAAACTGCCGATGAGCCAGCCTTCCCCTTCGCAGAAGTAGGCATGACTTGGGGCGAACGTGCCATTGGGGCCCACCTGCGGCGGGCCGTAGTGGAACTCGGTACCCGACGGGGGGTTGTCTTCTTCGACAATGGCGAGGCGCGCCCACTCAGCGGTCCACGGCGTTGTGTCCAGGACGCCGTCATCGTCGAAGTCGAGGTCGTCGGGGGCCTCGCCGAAACCCACTGACTACGAATATGGTCAGATTGTCGCTGTTCTCGAAAAGGTTTCCGGCGGTGTCGACGAGGTCAGCCTCACCCAAGGTGAGGGTGCTTCCCGCCAGCACGAAGAAGCCGTCGTCGCCGAACGAAAGCCCATCCAGGCTCCACACCTTCTCGATGGTCCCACTCCCACCGGAGCCATCACCAACGACGACGATGCTGAAACCGGTGAGCGAAGCACCGGCATCCGTCGTGTAGAGCTCGAGATACTCCTCCGTGTCGGAACCGGACTGATCGGTTCGCACTTCGTTGATTCGAAGCGAGATACCGGCCAGCGCTGGTGCGGCCGCGAGCAGCAACAATCCGGCGGTGACTCCGCCGACAAACCTCTTCCTCATGATGATCCCCCGTTTCGACGATGCTAACGCGTCGCGTCAATTGTGGCCCCAAAAGGGGCTCGCGGCAACCGTCCCGCCGAAATCAGCGCAGGCCATCCAAGAAAGCCCCGATTCGACTGGTCATTTTGGGCACCTGGAGGGGAAAGGTCATGTGACCGCCCTCAATCCAGTAGAGATTCGGCTCGCCCCACTCCGCCCACTGCTCTTGCACGTGATGCGCCTCGAGGTATGCGTCTTCCCGGGCTTCGATCCACAGCTGCCGTTCGGGAGCCAGTACGGGCCGAAAGCGCCCAATTCCAAGCCGCTCGAAGATGGCGCGTCTCTGCGTCGCGTCGATCCCCCACTTCTCGAGATCGCTCTTCATCCGCCACAGGATCGACGCTCGCTCGACCGCCTCACTCATCTTGAGGTGGGCGATGATCGGCAAGATGAAGTCGGGGTGGTCGTCCACGCAGGCGGTAATCATGGTCAGCGCGCCGCCGAGACTGATGCCGCTGATGCCGATGCGCTCGTAGCCTTGCTCTCGCAACCAGGCCATCATGGTGCGGGTGTCGCACACCGCCTGCCGAACTCCTTCGACCGTGCGAACCAAGTCGGCGGTCCAGAAGAACTCTCCGCTGAAGAGCGAGTTGCGCGGCGCGCGGCGCCCGTGGAACGGCAGGCTCACGTGGACGATGTCGACGTCGAGAACCTTGCTCCAGTGCTTGAAGAGCGTGGCTTCCTCGACCCACGAGCCCGGCTCCAGCCAGCCGTGAACATAGATGATGCAGGTCTTGCGAATTCGCCCTTCGGGACGCAACCACCGCCCCCATGCCGTCAGGTTCCGCTTGTACGCCCCCTGATGGCGTACTCGATAGGCCGGGTCCAACACCTCGTGGAGTGAGGGCCAGGTTACCGTACTGGTGTGGAACGCTCGGTCGACCAAGTTGCGCCTAACGGCCATCTGCGGCCGCCCCTCAGGCGCGGGAAACAGCTCGTCGACGGACTGGTCCAAGTAGGGTTCCAGGTCGCGCACGGTGTTGTGCTTCGCCGAGCGGATGTGAAGCAAGCGTGAGCCGACACCCACGACGCGATCGACGGTTCTACCGTAACCCAACGCTCTCTCTCCTAGCCCAAGCTGCGCCAAAGGCGGTCGAACGTCTCGGAGAATTCCGCGACCAGCGCGGGCTCCGACAACGCCACGACATTCTCGTGATTGTAGTTCGCGGCGCTGCGGGTCCAGTTGTAACTCCCGGTGAGGAGCACGCGCCGGTCGGCGATCATGAACTTGTGATGCATGTGGTGAGGCGTGCGGTCGACCCGCACTTCGACGCCTTCGGCTCGGAGCGTGTACACGTCGGATCCGCGGTCCATCGCCTTGTCGTCGTCCGTTATGATGCGCAGACGAACCCGACGCTCCGCCGCCGCCAGGATCTCACGCGAGATGCGGTCGTCCGTTATCGTGAACACGCAGATGTCGAGGTGCGAACGCGCGCCTCGCAGCATGTCGGTGATGCAATCGAGGCAGTCCTCGCCAGGGCTGAAGTGCGCCCGCAGGACGGCGCCGGCATCCGAAGACGAAGAGGGGCGAGCGTCGAGGGCGGCCACGACCTCCTCGAGCCACCCGAACACCGCGTCGGGCGACTCCTCGCGCGCGACCTCGCGGCCAATCTCGAACGCGCGCCGTCGGAAGTACCGACGCCGATCCTCGTCGAGGTCTGCTTCGAGTACCCGCTCCTTGAGCGCTCGGCGCTCGCTACGAGACAGCCGAACGTCGTCCAACGTGTCCCGCAAGATCGACTCGAGCTCGTCTTCCGTGAGTTGCGCTTTCGTCATGTGTCCCCTCCGCGCTCCTTGTGACGCGAATGGTACGAGATCTCAAGGGTAGAGTCGCCCGGGCGTTCCCCCTGAGGCGCCGCGAATGGCGCATGACACTGGCCGCAAGAAGGGCCTACACTGCGCCCCACGCTAGACGACGCTACTCGGAGAGCCCGCAATGCCGTTGGGACTGACCCCCGCCCCCTCCCCCGAACGCCACCGGCCAAGGCCGCTGCCCTGGATGTTACCGGCTCCTCTGAACATGGGGCGCGCTGCGCTATTGCGCGCCACCGTAACCATTGTACTGGGCGTCGTATTGACCGTCGCAGTGGCCGTCGTCCTCTCCTCCGAAGCCGCCGCCCAAGACGCCGGACCCGACGTGCCGGTCGTCTCAGACGTCATCTTCGTCGACCCTCGCGCGGTGGGTTCGGGCAGCGGCGACTCGTGGGACGACGCCATGACCAACCTTCCCGCCGCGCTGTTCAGCGCAGTCCCCGGACAGGAAGTCTGGGTAGCGCGAGGCCGATTCGTACCCGGCGACTCCGCGGAGCTGTCGTTCGTCGTGGGCGTGCCCGTCCTAGGCGGATTCAACGGCACCGAGGCAAGCCCCGAAGAGCGCGTTCTCAGCGCTGACAACCGGACCATCCTCAGCGGCGACATTCAAGGCAACGACACCGGCATCGGCACCGGCACGCGTGAGAACACCGGCGACAACGCCTTCCACGTCGTCATCATGACCGAAGGCGGAGCCCTCGACGGCGTCACCGTTGAGGGGGGTGCCGCGCGCGGGGACGACACGAGCGGGTTCGGCGGCGGCATCTACTCCGAGGCCGGTAACTGGACGCTGCGCGACGTGACCCTGCGCGAGAACACCTCCGACCAAGACGGCGCCGGCCTCTTCGCCGAAGGAGCAGACGACGTCTCGCTCGAACGCGTCACCTTCGAGAACAACGAGACCACCGCGCACGGCGGCGGCGCCTACTTCGGCGGAAGCTACGCCATCACGGCCTCCGAGCTCGTCGTGTTCGGAAACACCGCCGGAACCGGTGGGGGAATGAGTTTCCACGACGAGGTCCGCGTCGAGGTTGTCGGCTGTCGCGTCGAAAACAACCGAGCCATTGGCTCCGCCGGCGGGATGAACATCGCGAGCTCTGCCGGCGGCTTGGCCCCCAGCCGAGTCGAGGACTGCACCTTCGTCGCGAACAGCGCCTCCGGTCCGGGCGGCGGGCTCGGGACCGAGCGCGAGATCGCCGGCTCTACCGGACCCATCGACCTCGTCGCGGCGACCTTCAGAGACAACTCGACCGACTCGTTCGGAGGGGGCCTGTACACCTTCGATGCCGGCACGCTTCGTCTCGAGGACGTCCGCTTCGAGAACAACTCGGCAGAGACCGCAGGGGGCGGCGCCTATCTGGTCGACTACCGCGACGTGTTCATCGACGACTCCTGGTTCGTCGGAAACACCTCCACCACCACGGGCGGGTTGGTGCTCGCGCGCTCGACCGACGCCACCTTCGGCACCCTGACCATCACCAACGGCAACTTCGAGCGGAACCTCTCCTACCGCGGAGATGGCGGCGCGATGTCGCTCTCTCGCTTCAGGCAGGCGACCATCTCGAACTCCTCGTTCTCGGGTAACTCGGGAGGACGCGGAGGCGCACTCGTCGTGGAGTCCTTCTCGACCAGCGACCCGAAAGCCCGAGTCGATTTTCTGATCCAGAATAAAAGTGCAGATTTGTTTACCGATCATCCGTACATCAATCGCGTGATCGCCTTAACCCCTGAGCAGCAGAAGAACCCGTTTAAATATTGGCGGCTAATTCGCGAGATTACCAAAGACAAGTATGATTTGGTGATCGATGCTCAGTCCACCGCCAAAAGCGAGTTGGTGTCCATGTTGGCACGTCGCGACGCGATTTGTATCGGTCGCAAAAAGTCCAAGCGCGGCTTTTTCTATACCCATAAGGTGGCCCAGTCGCAGCAGCGGCTGAATAAAATCGATGAACGTTTGAGTTTGTTGGCACCGCTCTCAGGCATGGGTTTTGATATTAAACGCCACGACGAGATGGTGGTCGCAGTACCGCCAGCAAGCCAGCAGCGTTATCGTGATTTGATGCAGTCAAAAGGCATCGAGTTTAATCGTCCAGTATTTGCGGTGTCGGTCAGTGCCAAGCTGTCTTACAAGAAATGGCGTACTGATTACCTTCAGCATGTTGTGGATCACTGTGTGGAAACCTTCGGTGCACAGATAGTACTCAATGCTGGGAGTGACGAAGAACGCCAAGATGCTGCAAATTTCAAGCGGCAATCCAAGCACGCCGACGCCTTGTTTGCGGATATCGACACGTTCACACTGATGGATTTGGCCGCGATGCTGTCGCTATGTGATTTGTACATTGGTAATGAAGGCGGACCACGCCATATTGCGCATGCCGTTGGCTTACCGAGCGTGGCAGTGTTTTCGCCGAGCGCTAAAAAAGCCGAGTGGTTACCGACGAATTCACGTGCGCATCAAGGTGTGGAGTGGGACGACTTGGTAGACACCACGCTGGAAGAAAAGCAAAAGGTGCACGCAGCGCTGGAGATTGGCAGTGAAGATTATTATGCTTTGTACCATACCATCACGCCACAGCCAGTGATCGAGCTTATCGATGACGTCACTGATTTTGTTGGCATACCGCGTTTGGAGCACGTGGGCTGGTAAGCTCCTTAATTATCTTAGTGAACCTGAGAAGAGTTAATTTATGACGGAATACACATTTATTGCCGCGATTGCCGGTGTGTTACTGGTTGGTGCAATGAGCCCAGGGCCGAGCTTTTTGGTGGTTGCGCAGAATGCCTTGTCTAAGTCCCGTGCGCATGGGGTAGCGACCGCTTTAGGTACGGGATTAGGTGTGGCGATTTTTGCGGTGTTGGCAAGCTTTGGTGTGACCGCGTTGATTGAAACCGTTCCCAGCGCGTATCTGGTATTTAAGATTCTGGGCGGTGCTTATCTATTATATTTGGCGGTGCGAATCTGGCGTGGAGCGAGTGAACCTTTGGTGACCGAGGTGCCAGCAGGGGAAAAACAAAGCACACTGTTTCAATCCTTTATGCTGGGATTGGTAACACAGACCAGTAACCCGAAGACAGCGTTAGTTATCGCAGGTATTTTTGCCGCTTTTGTGCCGTCAGAGCCACCACAACATACAACGGCGCTGGTTGCCGTGATTGCGTTTATTATAGATTTTAGTTGGTATGCGTTGGTCGCGATTAGTTTGTCGCTACCTAAGAGTCGCGGGGTTTATCAGCGTGCCAAAGCGGGCTTTGACCGAACTGCCGCGGTGTTCCTTGGTGCGGTAGGCGTGAAACTGTTGTTGAGCCGGCTTGATTAGACCGTAAAGATCACACCGTGATGGCCAAACAGAAACCTCCGTTTGGCCATCTTTGGAACCGATGAATTAGTGTCGGAAGTGACGCATGCCGGTGAACACCATCGCCATACCGGCTTCATCGGCAGCGGCGATCACTTCTTCATCGCGCATCGAACCACCCGGTTGAATCACAGCGCTAATGCCTGACTCCGCCGCGCTGTCAATCCCATCGCGGAAAGGGAAAAACGCGTCGGAGGCCATGACTGATCCCTTAACTTCCAATCCGGCGTGCTCGGCCTTGATGGCGGCAATGCGTGCTGAGTTAATACGGCTCATTTGACCCGCGCCAACGCCGACTGTCATATTGCCTTTGGCGTACACGATCGCGTTGGACTTCACAAATTTGGCCACTTTCCAAGCGAACAACAGGTCTGCCATCTGCGCTTCGGTTGGGGCTACTTTGCTGACTACTTTTAATTCGTTATGCAGCGCCAGGTCGTTGTCCTGCACCAGTAAACCACCGGTGACGCGTTTGTATTCCAACAGATTGCTGGCGTCGTCTTGCCATTGGCCGCTGCTTAACAAGCGCACATTTTTCTTCTTGGCGACCGCGGCAACGGCTTCGGGTGACACGCTTGGCGCGATGATCACTTCGACGAACTGACGATCAACAATCTTCGCGGCCGTCGCACCATCCAGCTCTTGGTTGAAGGCGATGATACCGCCAAAAGCAGACTCTGGGTCGGTTGCGAAGGCTTTGTCGTATGCCTCACTCAGGCTGGCCGCGGTGGCTACACCACAGGGGTTGGCGTGCTTTACGATCACACATGCGGGCGCGTCGGTGAACAGTTTGACGCACTCCAGCGCGGCATCGGTGTCAGCAATATTGTTGTACGACAGCTCCTTACCTTGCAACTGCGTGGCGGTAGCAATTCCAACCGGCGCATTGTCTTCCACGTAGAACGCCGCACGTTGATGGGGATTCTCACCATAGCGCATGGTTTGTTGGTGTTTGAATTGCAGGTTGAAGGTGCGGGCAAAATCACTTTTGCTGCCGTCAGATTGAACTTTGCCCAGGTAGTTGGCGATGGCGCCATCATATTGCGCTGTGTGTTCGAAGGCCTTGGTGGCGAGCGAGAAGCGAGTCGCATAGCTCAAGCCGCCTTGCTGGATCTCAGTGATCAATTGATCATAGTCGCCAGCGTCGACCACAATGGCAACATCACGATGATTCTTGGCCGCAGAGCGCACCATGGTCGGGCCGCCGATATCGATGTTTTCGATTGCGGTTGGTAGGTCGCAGTCCGGGTTAGCCACGGTTTGCTGGAACGGGTACAGATTCACCACCACCATATCGATTGGGGCAATACCATGTTCCTGCATCACCTCACCATCGATGTCACGTCGGCCCAAAATGCCACCATGCACTTTCGGGTGCAGCGTTTTGACTCGGCCATCCATCATTTCGGGGAAACCGGTGTAGTCCGACACTTCCGTTACCGTGAGTCCTTGGTCCGCTAGCAGCTTGGCGGTGCCGCCAGTAGACAATAGTTCGACACCGAGGTCAGCCAATTGACGTGCAAAGTCGACGATGCCGGTTTTATCAGACACACTAAGCAGTGCACGAGCAGGGCGGAGTGATTTTTCCGCAGCAAAATCAGTCATAGTTGATACCTTATGAGAAGTGAAACGACGGCTTAGGCGATGTCGTAGTGTTTGAGTTTTTTACGCAGCGTGTTGCGATTGATACCGAGCATGTCGGCAGCACGTGTCTGGTTGCCATTGAC
>JAUIJJ010000181.1 GCA_030431385.1 bacterium
CTTCCGCCGAACGGTGTAAGCACCTTCGAGATCCTTGTTTTGAACCTTCTCGAGCATCTCAACGATGAGGTCGGGGGCGTATCCGGCAAATCCAACCAACGCGCCATCAGCGCCTTCGATGAGGCTCGCCATGAGGAACTCGTCATGGCAGGTAAGGATCGAGATCTCGGGAGCGGCTCGCTTCAGGCTCCGATAGTCATGATACTGACGCGCCATGTCTCGGGTGCCGAGCTTGATGGAGACGACTTGAGGGATCTTTGTCATCTGGGTCATTTCATCCAACGAGTAACCAGCCTTTGTCCAAGCAGGATACTGATGAACAATCACAGAGATGTCAGCGCCCTCGGCGACGTCCTGGATGAAACCCACGGCGGTGCTGCTGGAGCGACCAAATCGTAACCAGTGGTGCGGTGGCATCAAGAGAATGGCCGTGGCACCGGCTTCCTTGGCAGCAATCGCATGGTCAATCGCCTCAAGGCTTCCGTCGGCCGAGACTCCCGACACGATCGGCAGCTTGTCTCCGACAGATTTGACGGCGATGCGCGTAACATCGGCCCTCTCGCTCGGGCGAAGGGACATGATGTCACCGGTGTGGCCGTTAACTACAAGCCCACTCAAGCCGCTATGGGAAGCCAGCCACTTCAGATACTCGGCCAAACCCTCCTCGTCGATCGAGAGATCAGGGTGAAAGGGGCACAATGTTGCGGGAAAAACTCCGCTCCAATTTACTGACATGATCCGGTTAAACTCCTCAGATTGTTTTTGGTGATCGGAAACTAATAGGGGTCCTGCCCTTGGGGATGATGCGGTAACTTGGAGCACGGAAGATTGGACCGGTCAATAGAAAAAGAATAATTATTCCGTAGTCAATATTCGCGATGTGGATTCGCCCTTCCGTCGGCGCGTGCGCAAACTCTCGCAAGGTGCATACTCGAGTGGTTTTGGGCTGAATACTTGTTTCTAAAGGGGTTAGAGCGCTATGGGTCTTCCCAATGGCGGGGATCCCCTCCCCCTTTCCTGCGTACTCGGCTAAACATTTGAGACCTGAGAATGGTCGGAACGCTGGGAGAATTCAGAGCAGGATCGAAGCGGTTTGAGGTCTCACGGCCCGAAGCGCCAGATGTCTCCGTTCGATGTGGTCCCATTTGTTGGGTCGTAGGCGCAGAACGCCCAATCACCGTCCATCCAGTTAACGAATTCCCGGTCTGGGCCGGCATCCCGAAAGTGGTATCGCGTCACGTGCTGGTTCGCCCCAGCAGCGATGAGGCCGTCTTCCAGGTACCATTGATCGATGTAGGCCATTTCGTACTCGCTCCCTACGTTGAACTTAGTTGTCGGGTTCACCCCAGCTGAGTGGCGGTAGGCGACGGGGCTAAACGGAGATTCGGGAAGGCTTGTGATATACGAAACTGGTGTCGTCAGTCCGATCAGACGGAACCGGACGAACTTGTCCTCAGGATAGGTGTGAGAGATCCCGAGTTGAATCATTAGCTGCCAAGATGGCGCGTATCGGTTGTGGTCGACTCGATACGATTCCATGGCAGTCGCCATGGTCCGTTGGTCGGCTTTGACCCGGGAGACCTTCGATCGAACCTGAGCTTCCAGAAGGTTCGGAATCGCGATCGCTGCGAGGATCGCAATGATAGCGACGCATACTAGCAGCTCGATTAACGTAAAACCGGCGCGGTTCATCAGGTGCGCTTTCTTAGGTGGCATGTTCCTCACTCCCTAGGACTCAATTTTGGAAGGTGGGAATATGGAGCGGGCGAATTTGGATCGGTCAACCGGAATCGAATAATTATGCCGTGCATAATATTCCATTGCGTCGGGCCAATCTCCCGGTCATCAAATCACCAAGAATCGCGGCGTGTCGATTTCACTCGAGCCGCTCCAAATGCAAGAAGGACAGGAAATTTCAATGAACCCGAAGCAATCAAACTGGGGAATGTTCGAACGGCTCCGCCCCTCGCAGATCGATGCAATCAAGGGGGTTGCCCCGATTGCCTATGTCCCATTTGGAGCGATTGAGTGGCACAGCTACCACTGTCCAACTGGACTCGATGGAATCAAGGCTCACGGTTTACTTTGTGAGCTCGCAGCATCCGTCGGCGGCCTCGTATTGCCCGCGCTCTATGTCGGCACGGAGACCATCAAGCCGTACAAGGGGTTCAAGCACACCATCGATTACAGCGCAGAGATCGTTGAGCGCTTGGCTTTGGAGACACTTGAGCAGCTCGCGGACGAGGGCTTTCGAGTGATCGTCCTCGCGACAGGACACTGTCCCCAGTCGCAGCAAGATGCGATCGCGAATGCAGCCAAGGAGTTCCGCGTGCGCTTCCCCGACGTCGGTCTTTGGTCCGGTGGCGATCACGAACCGACCGAAGACCGGTTCCCAGCCAATCACGCAGCTCGTGGCGAAACGAATCTCCAAATGCACTTCGCACCAGAGACTGTCGACCTCACACTTCTGCCAGCCGATCATCCCGCCACCCTCGACGATGACGGGGTCTGGGGGGAGGACCCTCGATTGGCGACGAGCGAGCAGGGGAGGGAGATGGCGCGTACATTCGTTGAAGCAATGTCACCAGTCGTGCTTAGGCTGTTGAAGGGGGCTACTCGATGAGATTCCGCCAGCTCGGCCGTACTGGTCTGAGGTGCAGTGAAGTTTCATTGGGCACGTGGGCGTTCGCCTCGCAAGTGTACGGCTCGGTGGATGACTCTAGCGCACGTGAAGCGGTGGAGGCGGCACTTGATGTTGGAATCAACTTTTTCGATACTGCGCCACTGTACGGAACTTCAGAGTGCGATGGACTTGCCGAGACGATCCTGTCTCGCGCCTTGGGGTCGCGCCGCGCGGAGGTTTTGATTTCGACTAAATTCGGCAGGACCTCCACAGATCCATCACCAAACTTCCAAGCCTCCAGTGCGCGCGCGTCTGTCGAAAGCAGCCTCTCGCGCCTCCAAACCGATTACATTGACGTGCTGTTCTTCCACTCTCCTTTCAACGAGTCGGAGATAAATGATAACGTGTGGGGCGAGCTCGAAAAGCTGAAGTGTGATGGCAAGATTCGATTCATCGGACATTCTGTTTCAATGTTTCAGGACACCAAGGACATGTCGCTCCGATGGGTGAAGGAGGGGCGAATTGATGTGGTCCAAGTCGTTTACAGCCTCTTCAATCGTGAGACGGCTAGTTTCATCGCAGAAGTGGGAAGCCACGATGTTGGCGTTGTTGCACGAGAGTCCCTCGCCAACGGATTCCTTACAGGAGCATTCACCAAAGATTCGGTGTTTCCCGCGAACAACCTTAACAGTAGATACTCTCGCGAAGAGATCGCTGAGCGTGTCGAGCAGGCGGACCGTCTCTCCTTTCTTGTTCGGAGAGACGTGACCTCCATGGCTGCAGCGGCGATGCGATGGGTGCTCGACAACGCAGACACGTCGACAGTTCTTAGCGGCGCCAAGTGCGCAGAAGAGATCCGCCAATGTGCGGCTGCATCAGACGCCGGGTCATTTACTTCAGAAGAGATGGCCAAGGCAGATCAACTGCACCAACGCGACTACTCGGCAGCATAGAGAACGCAAAGAGAGAGCACCATGCCACGATTTGACACAATAGTTCTATGGGTCCTGTTCGTCACGATTTTCCTATCGGGCATCGCACGAGCACACGAACCGAGTTTTCGTCTCGGGACTCCCCTGACTTCTCACATGGTCTTGCAGCGCGACGTCCCCGTCCCGATTTGGGGAACCGACGTTCCCGGGACGATAGTCGAGGTTACTACACACGGGGAAACGCGAACGGCAACCGCCGGCCCCGAGGGCAGGTGGCGTGTCGACATCGGTCCATTTTCAATCGGCGACCCGATATCTATACGAGTCTCAGGTACCGAAACCGTCGAGTTGGAAGACGTTCTCATCGGGGAAGTCTGGTTCGCGTCGGGTCAGTCAAACATGGCATTTCAGCTTCACCAAATGACCGGTGGTGACGAGGAAATCGCCTCGGCCACCAACACCAGCATCCGCCTCTTTAGTGTCCCAACGAACGGCGCGCTCGAACCTCTGGACTTCATCGACGGAGGCAAATGGGATGTTTGTACGCCAGAGTTGGCCTCGCGATTTTCCGCGATCGCCTACCTGTTTGGCAAAGAGCTTCACGAGCAACTTGAAGTACCCGTGGGTGTCATCTTCTCATCCTGGGGTGGAGCCTCGATGGAGGCGTGGACACCGCTCCGTGCGATGGCAAGCGACCCGGTTCTTTCATGGACGGTCGGTGAGCAGAGAGAATATGCGTCAAAGGTGGGGGAGTACGAAAGAGACCTCGCGGTGGCTCTGGAGCAACAAGCAGCGTTCCGGGCCGTCCATCGCGAGACAGAAGTCTTGGCTGACCCCGGAGACGGTGACGTCCCGGGCGAATGGTGGAAACCGGAATTCGACGACTCAAGTTGGGAGACCATGGAAGTACCGCGTGCGACGCAGAGCACTCTCGGGTCGCTCGACGGTTTGTTCCTTCACCGCCGAACAGTATCAATTCCTCAAGAGTGGGTGGGAAAACGGCTCACCGTTTCCCTCGGTAGCATCGTCAATTCTGACGTCACTTGGTTTGATGGTCACGAAATCGGCCGAACTCACGTACCAACCGGGGCGTCAAGATTCCGGGCTTACGAGGTACCGGGAGAATTGGCTACCGGCGGGGAGAGCGTGATCGCCGTTCGAGTATTCGATTCCGACTATCTCGGCGGCATTTTTGGCCCTGAGGGCGAGATGAAGATCGCACCTTCCGACGGCTCGGGGACTCCGATCATGTTGAGTGGGGAATGGACATACAAGGTCGCTTGGTCAGTCCTCGGTCAGCCCTCCATCCCCGACAACCCTGCGCGCGGAGTCCCTTCAATGCTTTACAATGGTATGGTCGCACCGATTGTTCCGTTCCGGTTTCGTGGGGTAATCTGGTATCAAGGCGAAGGTAACACCTCTCGCGCCAATCAGTACCGTCACCTCTCCCAAGTGATGATTGAATCATGGCGCAATCAGTTCGGTCATGAGTTTCCATTCCTGTATGTACAGTTGGCAGGTTACGACACCAACGAGGCCGGTTGGCTTGAAGTAATGGAGGCACAGCTGCAGACCCTCGAAGTAGCAAACACGGCAATGGCTTCGGCGGCTGATCTCGGAGACCCTGACGACATCCACCCACGCGACAAGAAACCGGTCGCATATCGATTGGCCCTCGCTGCGCTCGGAAAGGTCTACGGTAAGGAAGTCACCTACACGAACCCCACGCCCTTGAGCGTGCGTCGAATCGATAGCGGAGCCCTCGTTGACTTCGGTGAAGTGAGTGGAGGACTCGAAATGAGGCAGGCCGCGAACGAGTCATCGTTTGAACTCGCCGACTCGGATGGGGTTTTCCATCCGGCATCTGCGGAACTTGATGGTACGCAAGTCACAGTCAAGTCACCTGCCGTTTCGACTCCTCGTTTGATTCGCTATGCATGGCGAAGAAATCCGAACTGCATTCTCTATAGCGGGAATGGCCTTCCCGTACCGCCGTTCCGTACAGTGATCGGGGAATAGAAGAGAGCCGCGTGCTAACGCGCGCGGCCCTCTCTCTCACTATCGTATCGAGGTGCCATCATTCGATGATTGGGAAGTACTCGCCTCCGAACTTGTCGCCGGTATTGAGGTACCCAGCCTCATCGGTGACCGGATGAACTTTCACGCCATCTGTGTTATAGCCAGGCGGACGCTCGCGGGGCACGTATGTGCTTCCATCAGCCATGTAGATAACTGACAAGACTCGCCGCGCCATTTCTGAATAGTTCTTTCCTGCGAAGTGGAAAGTCAGGCCGTTGTGAAACGTAACGCTTCCCTTCTTCAGGGGCACATAGACCCGGCGTATCTCCTCTGCTGGTTTGTCTTTGACCAGATCGAACAGATCGCCAGCTTCCTCTCGGTCCAGCATGATCGCCTGATCAATTCCCCATTCGTGGGACCCAGGAACGAAGTGCATGCAGCCCATTTCCAAGTCGACGTCCTGCATAGGAATCCAAACTGACATCGGACCCGGCTCGGCGATGGGCCAATAAGGGAAGTCCTGATGCCAGTCGGTCTGGCGGCCGCTCGGCCCAGGCAGCTTTGTCATTAGGTGGTCATGCCACAGACGCACCTTTTCTGCCCCGATCAGGCTTCGTGCCGCTTGAGCTAGCCGGGGATGAAAGGTGAACTTGCGGAATCGCTCGTCGCGCCTCCACACATTCACTACCTGAAGGAATACCTGCTGATACTTGTTCCGCTGGTCGAGCGGAGGGAGAGTCTTTTGCACTTCAGCGTTCATTTCGTCAGTCAAGGCGCGAAGCTCTTCGACCTCCTCTAAAGACAAGATTCCGTCGATTTGAACATACCCGTTCTGTTGATAAAAAGCCACCTGTGCGTCGGTGACTACATTGGCTTGAGTCGCTGCCATTCGTTTCTCCTTGCCATAAGTGATCGGCGAATATTAACGCCGTACTAAAGATTACCTGAACATCTTTCACCCTCCAAGCTCCAGGTTCTTGGACGATATTGATTCTTCAGATAGCGGATATTGAGAAATGCAAGCCCACCTCCAACTCGCTAACGCACCGACACTCCCCTCCATTCGAGCCATCGGATTCTCAGGTCAGCGCCTCCGGAGCTACGTCAACTCAGAGCGGGAATTGCACAGCCACGATGTCGTCGAGCTCTTCCTCGTGCTGAACGGCGAGGGAACACATCTGGTAGAGGACGGAGAGTTCCCGCTAACGCGCGGCGTGTTGGGGGTTGTGAACTTTGGCCAGTCCCATGCGATCCTCACAGAATCACAAGGGATGGACATCGTAAACCTGTACATTGATCCTCGCTGGCTGGGGATGCCTCAGCTGTCAGGAGACCTGGCGGCAGCACTGCCGAGGTTACTACCCATCGCCCCGGGAATGGTCCACCACTTCAATCGCGTGACTCAGCACCGCCTCGACAACGCGAGCCGAATCTCAACGATCCTGCTCGCTCTGGTAGAGGAGGCCGAGTCGCAGCACCCCCAGCATTTGGACGCGATGATTCACTACATGCATCTGTTCGTGATCGAGTGTGCTCGATTCGCCTGTCGCCAACTCGGCGCAAACGACTCCCCAGTGCCGCCGCCCATGCTCGCACCGGAGCGCATTCGATGTCATATCGAGAAAAACTGGCGAGATGAAATCCGCCTCGATGATCTCGCCGCACGAGCGCACATGAGCAAGGAGCACTTGTGTCGGCTATTCCGGAGGCACACAGGGCGAACGATTGTAGAGTATATTCACCATCGGCGGATCGAACGCGCCATGGTTCTGCTTAACTCCACTGACGAGAAAGTGATCAATATCGCCTTCGACTCCGGGTTCGGCGATCTGGCGCACTTTAATCGGGTCTTTCGACGAATCACAGGTCAGACGCCCTCCCAATTCCGCAAGCGTTCGACGGCCGCCGAATCATAAGCTGGCAGGAACCTTGTGGAGGAATCTCGGCCTCGATCACGGACCCTAATTCTTTATGTCGGTAATGTCTGTACGCCCCGGTCACATGAATGCACCGCTCTTGTCGCGAAAGCGCGATCCGTTCTCCGTCATCATCAGTATTCACACTATCGAGCAGCGCTAAGCGATAGTAGATCGACTCGAGGGACTTGTTCGAGAAAGTGCATCGAATTCCACCATCTGTGAACTCGTAGAGTAACCTCGCCAGATAGTTTTCCGCC
>JAUIJJ010000182.1 GCA_030431385.1 bacterium
ATCACCGTAGGCAGCAGGAAGACCCGGTGGGTGTTCCGAATCCTCATGGCGATCCACTGGGTGTTCATTCTTCTCTTCGCGATTCAGACCAAGTTCTTCGTGGCCGACGCGGAAAACTTAAAGCTCATACGGACTGGCGTTTTGTGGGCGGGAGCGTGGTTCCTGTCATTCGCCGCGCTGCATGCCGGAGCGTTCTACGCAGCTTGGGCAGATGAGCGATAAGCGCGTCGCCCTTGTGCTGCCCAACCTGACACTCGGCGGCGCCGAGCGTCAGGCCGTGGCGCTCGCCCTCGCGCTCCCTCGGCTTGGGTGGGAGCCCGTCGTCATGGCCGCAGAAATGCACGGCCCCCTCATCGAAACCATCCGTGAAGCGGGGCTGCCGCTGCATGACCTCGGCGCAGAGCTGTGGCGCAAGAAATGGACGCCCGGGTTCTGGCTCAATCTTCACCGAACAATCCGCCGCATCGCTTCCATCACCGACGAGCATCAGGCACCGATTGTACAGTCCTTCCTCTTCTGGCAAAACCAGCTGGCAGTCCCCGCGTTCAGCAGGAGCAAGTCCGCCCGAGCAGTCATCACCGGCAGGCGAAACCTCGGCGGGTTTAAGGACGTGCGGCGGCACTATCAGCTGCTCGAAAACTGCGCTAACAGATTGACCACAGCCGTCGTTTGTAACGCCAACGTCGTTCGTGAGGACGTGCTGAATCGTGAGGTTATTACCGAGCAGAAAGTTCGCGTGATCCACAACGGCATCGACCTCAACGGCTTCAACCAGAACGCATCCGCACCTCTCGACTTTCCGCCTGGCGGACCCGTCATCGGCACCGTCGGAAATCTCAAATCACAAAAGCGACACGACCTGTTTCTCCGCGTGGTTGCAGCCCTTCGCGAAAGGCGCCCCGGCGTTCGTGGCGTCATCGTAGGGCGTGATCTCGGGGAGCTCTCACACCTCAACTCCATCTGTGAGGAACTCGGGCTGATAGACGCCGTGACCATTGTCACCAGCGGCGAGGAAGCGGCACCGTGGTATCGCGCCATGGACCTCATGCTTCTCACGAGCGATTTCGAGGGCCTCCCGAACGTCGTCCTCGAGGCGATGGCCGCGGGCCGCGCAGTGGTCGCCACCGACGCGGGCGGAACGCGCGAACTCGTCGTCGACGGTGTTACAGGATACGTCGTCCCTACCGGCGACGTGAATGCATTGGAAGCCCGGGCGATCGATCTACTCGATAACGAGGGGCGACGCGCGGCTATGGCAGCAGCGGGTCTCGCGCGCGTTCGCGAGCATTTCACTGTAGGCGCGATGGCGCGCCGCTATGTCGAGTTGTATGAGGAACTGCTGTCATGAGCGCGCCGCGCAGCGTTACTTTCATCATCGGCTCCATGCGCGAAGGCGGTGCGGAAAAGCAGGTCGTCTACCTGATGCGCGGACTGCGCGATCGGGGCTGGCGCGTGAGGCTGATGCTGCTTCATTACGAGGGCGTTCGCCTTGAAGAGTTGCTCAGCGACGACTTCGAAATCTACGCGGTCAACCTGCCGCGCTTTCGGCCGCGGTGGAGCCCGATGCCGTGGATTCGACTGCCGTTCACACTTGGGCGCAGTGTCCGCTGGCTCCGGCAGACGCGCCCGCAGATCGTTTACGCATGGCTCTTTTGGGCGCACCTTTGGGCCTGGCTCTGCCGCAGGTTCGTTCCCTTCACTCTCGTCACGAGTCGTCGCCAAACATGGTCGGATCGGCAAAATTCCCCACGGCTTCAGCGCGCGGAAAATCGAATCAATCGCGACGCGCTTCTCATCATCGCGAACGCAAAAGCCGTTGCCGATGCGTGCCGCGAGAACGAGCAATCCGTCGAAGGCAAGCTCGTCGTCATCCGAAATGGCATCGACTTCGCCCTCGCAGATTCGATTGCTCCAGCCGACTTGCGAACAGAGTTCCCGCAACTCGCCGACGCCTCACGCATCGCCGTCATTGTGGCAAACCTGCTGCCCCATAAGGGCCACGCAGACTTGCTCAACGCTTGGAAAAAAGTCATCGAGACTCACCCCGCCGCAAAGCTGTTGTGCATCGGAGCTGATGGCGGCATCGGCGAGCAACTCAACGCGATGTCGCAGGAACTTGGCCTCAGAAATCATGTCGTCTTCGCCGGGTCACGGACGGACGTCCCGCGCCTCGTGAAGGGCGCCGACTTCGCGGTTCACGCCTCCCACGACGAAGGCTTCCCCAACGCCGTGATGGAGTACCTAGCCTGTGGAAAGTTCGTCATCGCCACCGACGCAGGCGGCACACGCGAAGTCATTGCGTCTCCGAAGCAGGGCGTGATCGTGCCTTCGGAGAACCCGGCAGAATTCGCCGAGGCAGTGATTGAGCTCCTGAACAAAGAAAAACTCCCCGAGGCCGAAATCGACCGCAGGGAGTATTCATTGGAACGCCTTGTGAACGAGACCGTCGCCGTGTTGGAGGATCTGTAACCGCTCGGCTACCTGCTCACTCGCCGCTTCTGAGCCTCGGCGATCTCGTAAACAGTTTCCTTTACATCACCATTGCGAACGTACTTCAGCCCCACCTTGTCGCCGACCTGCTTGCTGGCGAACAGTAGATAGAAGTCCTGTCGCGTCTTGATGTTCCGGCCGTCTGCCTCGATGAGCAAATCCCCAGGGCGCAGACCGGCAAGCTCTGCCGGACCGCCTTCTTCCACATCGAAAATCTGCACAGCCGTCTGGCGCGAACGACGGATCGTGTCGAAGGCAAAGTCCAGAAGAAGCGGCCGCAGCCGACCGTAGGTTCGTACCTCGTCGACGAAATTTTTCACGCGATCGCCGGGAATCGCGAAACTGATTCCCGAACTCGTGCCGTCGTTGGAGAAGATAAAAGTGTTCACTCCGACGACATCGCCGTTCAAATCAACCAGTGGACCGCCGCTGTTGCCGGGGTTAATGGCCGCATCAGTTTGAATCATGTTGGTGTAGACTCGCAGGTGTTCGTGGTCAGGCTGGAACGAGCGATTGAGCGCGCTCACCACGCCTGCAGTCACCGTCGGCCGAGCGTCTTGGATTAAGTTCCCGAACGGGTTTCCGAAGGCGGCAACCTCCTCGCCAATGCGAACCTCACTGAGGTCCGCAAACTCAAGCGGCTCGGGAAGTTCCTCGCCGTCGGCGTCGATCTTTAGCAGCGCGACGTCGACATAGCGATCCGCGTCGACCAACTGGGCCTTAAACTCTCGTCCGTCGGAAAACGTCACAAAGAGCTCCTCCGAATCGTCGATGACGTGGTGATTCGTGAGGACGTGTCCCTCGCGGTCGATGACGAATCCGCTACCCATATAGGGAATACGCGTCTTTTGCTCGTGGTAGCTGACGAAGGGGCGGAACCACTCATCGTACCCGGGCCGACGCACGATCTGGCTCTTCACTGCCCCCACCGTAACGACCGAGGGGCTAACGTATTCGGCCACTCGGGCAATAGGACCGGGGTCGCTGTAACCGGGAAAACTCGTACGGGAAATCGCGGTATTGCTTCCCGCAGCCTCGGCCGGTGGGCCTAACTGGGCCACATCGCCGCCGATCATGACGCCCACGGCGACACCGATCCCAAGCAGGGACGCGGCCATGAAGCCTCTCACGAATTCTTTGGTTTTCATCTGGTTCCTCCCACTGAGGGACTATGTTCAAAGGCTCTCTTTGCCAATCCCGTGCCTGTTTTGACAACGGCGACGGCCACCTCGTTCCCCTACACTATACGCAGCAGGAGAAGATCTTTTCCAAGCTGCCATCGATTTATTCGACTTACACGGTAAGTTCGAGGTTTGAGGAACAACCACTCTACCGCCGGAACACCTCCCCGAATGTCCGATTGCACCACAGGAACCCAAAGACTTTTGGTCACTTCTTCTGGGAGGGCAGGAAATGAATCACCGCAAGACACTCGGCACGACTGTCATCGACTTCAAGCGGTCGTGGAAGCACCTCGCCACAGCCGACATCGCCTACAAGGCAGCAGCCGTCGTGCTCTTGGCCCCACTCACGGGCCTCGTATTCCGACTGTTCATGACCCTCTCCGGTCGGACTGTTCTCGCCGACGAGGATATTCTCGACTTCGCTCTCGGGCCTTACGGTATCGCCTGCGCCATCGTCGTCGGCGCCGCGCTCCTGACCATCGTCCTTCTTGAGCAGGCTACCCTCCTCGCGATACTCAAAACTGCGGCGAGGGGCGAGACCCCCGACGTCGCGCAGGCCCTGTCGCTCTCCGCCTCCCGCATCAGGCCCGTCTTCCGCCTGACCCTCCGCGTGGTCGCTTGTACTCTCCTCGTGGCGGCGCCGTTTGTTGCGCTGGCGGGCGCGACTTACCTGTGGCTCCTCGGCGACTATGACATCAACTTCTACCTCTCGCAGCGACCGCAGGAATTCCTCAAGGCAGTAGCGATTTGTGTCGTCTTGGCCACCGGACTTGGCGCAATCCTCTTCCGCCTCGCTTCGAGCTGGTTGTTCGCGCTACCGATTGTTCTCTTTGAGGAGACCGAACCGAAGGTCGCGCTCCGCGAAAGCACCAAGCGCGCCGAGGGACATCGCTTGGCGACGCTGCGTTGGATCGCAGGCTGGGCGCTCGCGATGTTCATCCTCAGCACTCTCGCTGCCGCAGTCGCACCGCTCGCCGGGAGGCTTCTCCTCCCACTCGTCGGCGAATCACTCTTTGGCGTTCTCCTGTCGATCCTCCTCGTCGCGACCATCGGCGCGCTCCTGGGACTGGCCGTGAACGTGATCGGAAACTGCTCATTCGCCGCGATTCTCTTCAACCTCTACTGCGACGAAGGCGGCGGCACCCGAGCCGACGACTCGCCGCCCGCCGCTGGCGCGCCCGCGGGGGTGTTTAACAAATTCCGCCTCACGACCCCGCGTCTGATCGCCCTCTCCACGATCTGCATCCTTCTCGCCATCACCGTCGGCATCGCAATCTTGGAGTCCATCGAGGTCGTCAACGACGTTGAAGTTACCGGTCACCGCGGCGCCGCCGCCCACGCTCCCGAAAACACGATGACGTCCATCCGTCGCGCCATCGCCGACGGCGCAGACTGGGTTGAGTTCGATGTCCAGGAAACTTCCGACGACGAGATCGTCGTCGTTCACGACAGCGATTTCATGCGCCTGTCTGGCCGTGATCTCAAGGTCTGGGACGCGACCATGGAGGTCCTCGCCGGCGTCGATATCGGCAGCTGGTTCGGCGATGATTACAAGGAAGAACGCGTCGTGACGCTCGACGCCGTCCTGGCCGAGTGCAAAGGGAAGATCCGCGCCAACATCGAGCTGAAGTTCTACGGCCACGACAAGCAACTTGAGCAGCGAGTCGTCGACATCGTCGAGGCTCACGGGATGGAAAACGATGTCGTCCTCATGTCGCTGGAACCCGCTGTCGTCGGGCGCGTGAAGGAACTGCGCCCCGACTGGACAGTTGGTCTGCTGACCGCCGTCGCGATCGGAGACCTCTCGAAAGTCGATGCGGATTTCCTCGCCATCAACGCCAAGATCGCCACCCGCCGGCTCATCAAATCAACACATCGGCAGGGGAAGGCTATCCACGTGTGGACGGTTAACGATCCGGTGACCGCCTCGATACTGGCAGGCCGTGGTGTCGACAACATCATCACCGACGATCCCGCGATGGTGCAGGAAGTCCTCGCACAACGCGCAACGCTCGGCCCCTCCGAACGCCTTCTTATCCAATTCGCCGGACTCCTGGGCATAGAACCCAAGATCGCCGAGCAGTAACCGCCGCGCGCAAACACCGCTCTTGAGTCCTCGCCGCGCAGGGTGCGAGGTTTGCCGATATTCACTCCGAGGAAGGCCCGCCGATGGACGCCCCAGACGCCTCTCATTCAAGGATCGACATCCCGAAGATCTCCGCCACCGCTCGACATCGGTTCCTGATGTGCTCACCCGATCATTACGCGGTTACCTATGAAATCAACCCGTGGATGAAGGGGAACGCAGGGCGCACGAATCCCGAAACCGCCCGCCAGCAGTGGGATGCCCTCCGCGCCATGATCGAGCAGTTCGCCGATGTCGACACCATCGCGCCGACCGAGGAGCTTCCGGACATTGTCTTCACCGCATGCGCCGCGCTCATCTACGGCGACAAGGCGATCCCCTCGCGCTTTCGCAACAACGAGCGCGAGCCCGAGGAACTGGTCTATCGAAAGTACCTCGCAGCGCGCGGTCTTGAAGTCATCGACCCGCCGAACAACCTGCACTTCGAGGGCGCAGCAGACGCGCTCTTCGACCGGTCGCGACGTCGTCTCTTCTTCGGCTACGGAAATCGGAGCGATCTTCAAGTCGCCGGATTCCTCGCTGAGAATCTCGATGTAGAGGTGGTCCCCCTGCGCCTCATCGACGACCGGTTTCACCACCTCCATACCTGCTTCTTGCCGCTGACTGGTGGCTTCTTCCTCTACTATCCGGATGCTTTCGACGACAGGTCGCTGAATCTTCTCGAACGGAAAATCTCGCCCCGCCGCCGTATCGCCATCAGCGAGCGCGACGCGCTTCAACTCGCCTGCAACGCGATCGATACCGGCGTCGATCTGATCATGCATGCATGCAGCGACGACCTGAAGGGTGCCCTCGCCAAGCGCGGATTCAAGGTTCACTGCACGCCGCTCGATCAGTTCCATCTCGCGGGCGGCTCGGCCAGCAGCCTGACCCTTCGGCTCGACGAACCGGTGCTCGAAGAGTCCGACGCCGACCGCGAGTGCATCGCCACCAGAACCGTTCACTTCAAAGGGCATCTCATCCAACGCGGCGTTCTCAGCGAAATGTCAGAGATCGTTCATCGCGAGGGCGGCGACTTCGCCGTTCGCCACTTTGCCCCCGGCGTCCACGCGGAGAGCGACACCGAGCTAACGGTCGACATCAACGCGCCCGACGACGCCGTGCTCGATGAAATCGTCTCGCTCCTGCTGCCACTCGGTGGCCAATCACACCAGCCCGAGCAGCACCCTGCGCGCATCATCAAGGTCACCCAAGACGGCGTCGCGCCGGAGAGTTTTTACAGCACCACAATCTTCCCAACCTTCGCCTTCATCGACGGCAAATGGCTTCAGGCCCAAGGCCAGCGCATGGACGTGACCCTTCGCGTCGATCGGAGCCAAGGCCACCCCGACGTCTACTGTTCGCTCATTCGCGACCTGAAAGTCGGCGACGAGATTATCGTCGGCACCGACGGCATCCGCGTCGACGTCCCCCGCGCCAATGTCGGCGGGGGAGAGGACTTCAAGTTCATGTCCTCGGAAGTCAGCAGCGAGCGCCGCGTCGAAACCGCCGTTGATAGAGTCGCCCGCGACATGATCGACATCAAGGCCCGCAAGGGTCGCATCGTCGTCGTCGCCGGGCCTGTTGTCGTCCATACCGGCGGCTCGCCTTACATGTCGAAACTCATCCGAGGCGGCTACGTCGACGCACTTCTCGGCGGTAACGCCATCGCCGTTCACGACATGGAAAACTGCCTCTACGGAACGTCGCTCGGCGTTGACCTGAAACGAGGAATCGTCGTCGGCGGGGGACACCAGCATCACATTCGCACTATCAACACGATCCGTGGCGCGGGCGGCATTTCTGCCGCCGTCGAGCAAGGAATCATCAAGCACGGCATCATGTACGAGGTCACCAAAGCAGGCGTCCCATATTGCCTCGCCGGGTCGATTCGCGACGACGGGCCGTTGCTCGAAACGATGATGGATCTCGTCGAAGCGCAG
>JAUIJJ010000183.1 GCA_030431385.1 bacterium
CGCGTGGAGAGTGGGGGGACTTGGTTGGGGCTGGTGTTGCTCGGGCCGCTTCCGGCGCTGATTACGATCACGGCGACCGGGCTGATGCAGATTTCGACGCGGACCGCTCTGCCTCCGGTTTGCATCGCGGCGTTGCTGGGGGTGGTTTGGGTGCATTGGCTGCTCCCGAAGATCCTGAAGGACTTTCAAACGGAGAGCTTCATGGCAAGCGCGACGCTGGGGTTCCTGATCGGGGCGGCGTCTCTCATCGGCGGCATCATGGCCGGGTCATTCCCCGGCGGATTGACTTTCTAAGGCAGCAAGGTCTGGCCGAGCTGCGAGCAGCCCCACCATGGTGTAGAGCAGTTGGGCGACGTGCTCCTCGTTGTAGTAAAACACCAATCCGAAGATTAGCATAGAGATCAGCGACGCGAGCGCAACCGGTCCGCCGGGAAGTTCGGGGTCATTCCAGTGTCGTTTCAGACTCCTGAAACCAAGAACCAGCAACGTGATCACGAGCCACGCGTAAGCGGCGAAGCCGATGATGCCGACCTCGGCGAGGGTCTGCATATAAATTTGGTGGAGGTCGGGTTGGCGGTCGTTGGCACTGTACAGTTCGTATCGCTCGATTCCTGCATCAGTGAGGAAGATGTTTCCACCGTGGCCGATACCGGTCCACAGGTTTTCGCTGATGGGCTGCTGGCCCTGCTTCCAAAGCTCGAAGCGACCGGAGAAGAGCAGGTCGGGGTTGCTGATATGTTGTATGAGCGTTAGCGCACGCTGGCGCTCTTTCGGCATGACGACGAGGAGCGCGAGGGCGACTCCCATCGCGGCAAACAGGTAGAGCAACCTGCCGCGGAGAAAAATGAAGGTGAGAAACGTGCTCGTCCCAACGGCGAGCCACGGCCCGCGCGACTTTGTCAGCAACAGATACCAGAGAGAGAAGAGGAGAACGACGACGCAGAGCGCCACTTCCCAGAAGCGCCTTTTGCGCATGGCGTCGAGGCAGATGGCGAAGGCCGCCGGAACCGCCATGACGAACACCATGGCCGAACGGGTGTAGCTTTCAAGAAGCCCTTGGGCGCGAAAGTAGTAGTTCCCGGATTCATCCCGCGCCCGGTAGACGTAGTCGTCCCAGTTCTTGATCCAATGCATGTCGTCGAGGTCGTGGGCGAAGTAGTAAAGGAACACGCCGGCGATGGCGCTCACCGCTGCGGCGAGGAGGTACCCGCGCAGGAGCGTGCGCTGGCGGCCGGGAGTGTCTGCCCAACCGGCGACTAGAAGAAGCAGCAGCCCAAACCACAGGTGCTGCTCGAAGAACATTTTGAAGCTGTACCCGGGATCGATGGAGAAGGTGCAGGCGATGAGGATCCCGATAAAAACGGCGATGAGCGGAGGAAGGAGGGGCTTAATGGCCTGACGGTTGAGCCAACCCTTCGCGTAAGAAATCGCGCCCAGTATCAGCGCGGTCGCGGTGAAGATAACCCGCCCAACTTTTGAACCGTTTTCGAAGGTGCAGAGCACCATCATCAGCGGAAGGCAAATGCCGATGGTCCACAGCGCCCACTCGCGACGTTTGTCGTCCGTGTCCAAGAAACCCGGCCATGGAATTGGGAGGCTCATTCGGACTGGAGCCACTTCTTGGGGTCCTTAACGACTCGGCAAAAGTTCATCAGGAAGAGCTGGCGCTGAAGCAGGTTCGGCAGGCTGCGGCTCGGCGAAGCGTCTTCACAAGCGACCTGTTCGTAGATCGCCTCCATGCGGCGGATAAACTGATCCATGCCGTAGTCCCGCGCCCTGCTGATGCCGCCTTCGACGAGGCGCTCGCGGAGCGACCGATCGTGGCGAAGCTTGTGGATGGCGTCGAGAATGTTGGCCGGTTCGTGGGAGTCGATGAGCAGACCGTTCTCGCCATCTTGAATGACTTCCCGCGGCCCAATAATGTCGGAACAGACGGAGGGCGCACCGGCTGCCATCGCTTCCACGAGCGAAAGTGGAAGCCCTTCGTTTTCTGACACGAGGACGAAGACGTCGGCAGCGGCGAGCCAGGATTCGATCTCCTTGGTCCAGCCGGCGAAGCGAATGCGAGGGCTGATCGGCTCGGCGCCTTGAGCGATGGCCTTCTCGTCGAGTTCGGCGATGAGACGGCGGAGTTGGTCTTCCTGAGAGCCGCCACCGATAAACGATGCGCGCCAATTGCCGAGGCTCTTCCCCTCCGTGATCTGTGAGAGGTAGAGCGCCTCGACGAGCCGCTCGGGGTGTTTGTGAGGTTCGAGCCGCGCAGTGTGGACGATGTGAAAGACGTCGTCTTGGACGTCATTGCGCTGGCGGTGCTCTTCCCGGTTGGCGCGAGCTTCCTCGAAAGGGGCGAGGTGCACGGCATTGGGGAGGATCTCGACGGGTGTGTCGCCGAGTTGAAAGTTTTGCTTCAGGAACTCGTCGACGCCGTGGGAGCAGGCGAGGATCAAGTCCGTGTTCGGCGCGAGGAACTCCTCCATGGCCCGGAACTGATCGTCGAGCCTGTGTTCGTAGGTGTTCTGATAGTGAACAATGGTGCGCGGTACGCAGCCCATGACCGCACCGACTCGCCCTGCGAAGTTCGCGAAGTGGGAATGCGTGTGGACGATGTCGACGTTCTGCGACCGGAGGAAAGTCCCAAGGCGCTGGAGGTGGCGCCATTTGTAGTTACGATTCATCCCGACGCGATGGCATTCCCAGCCGCTGTCGGCGATCTCGGTGGCGAAATGATTGGGACCACGGAAATGAAGGAGGAACGGGTCGAAGCGTTCGCGATCAAGCTTTCGCATGATCTCGACAACGACGCTCTGCATTCCCCCTGTTTCGAGGTTTCCTACGATATGCGCGATGCGAATTCGTTTCGCCACTGGTGACCTTCCTTGGGTTGAGGGGCAGAAAACGGGTTTCGCCGGGGGGTGTCACTGAAAAATCGCGCTATCGGTCGCATTGAGGGGGAGATTTTGCGCGATTTGGGACCTCGTTTCATGCTTGGAGCAGAGAGCATGGGTAGAGTTGCCAACATTCTCTTGCAAGTGAGCGCTGGGTGGACCGATGGTGAGGTACCTTTACGGGAAATTTGTGCTGCTTCGGGAATGATTTGCCATGTCCGATCGCGATAGAAAAACAGCGCGAGTAATGATGCTGTTCGTCCTCGCTGGCCTGCTGGGCGTGGTGATGCTCGTGCGCTCGCGGCACGACGAGAGATCGGACCGTTGGGCGGAGGTGGCCGGCGGCTGGCAAGGCCCGAACCCGGACATGATCGTGCAGCCCTCTGGCCAGCTCCCCGAGGCGCGAACCATGAAGGTTGCCTCGGCGCCGAAGAAGTCCCCAACCCCGTCCCCCGCGCCGACCCCAACTCCTGAAAGCTTTCCTGAGACCAAAGCCGGAGACGTCCCGACCTCGCAGCCAATCGAGCTCGCGCTTGAGCTCGAGCCGGGAACGCTGAGCGGGTGGGTCGCGGACCATCACGGCCTCGCCGTGATGGGCGCGACGATCAAGCTCGTCTACGAACAAAGCGTAAAGGGCGGCATCGCGGCACCTGTCCCAAGCACAAAGTCCAACGAGTTCGGGTACTTCTTCTTGGACGAGGTTCCGCCAGGCCGTTGGACGGTAACTTCCGAGATTGAATACTACGCAAAGGCCGTTGCTCCCGGGCGCGAGGTGGCGCCGGGTGAGGCATCGCGTCCCGTCGAGTTGCGGATGGAAGAGGCGCTTGCCCTCAAAGGGACGGTCGTTGCCAACGGACTTCCCATGCAGGGAGTTAAGATTCGCGCCGAGCGCGAGTACCTGACGGTGGCCCACAGCGGAGACGTCGGACAGTTGCGGATCGGCTACAGCGAAGCGCACTCGGACAAAGAGGGCGCATTCGAGATCAAGAAGCTACCCCCGGGTCAGATGTTCCTGATTGCCGAAGCGCCGGGGTACGCGCCCCGCGAGCAGCGTGTGACGGTGACCGCGAAGTCTCCTTCAATTGAGATCGTGCTCCAGCCGGAGTCGCTGATGGCAGGATTCGTGAAAAGCGCTCGCGGCCGGGCTATCGAAGGCGCTGCGGTCGAACTGAGACTACCCGGAACCGCAGCTAAGGACCCGCCCTACGCCAAGGGCGTGACCTTGATCGATGGCGGGTTTGTTTTCAACAAGCTGCCCGAACGAACAGAGTTCCAGTTTCACGCCAGCGCGGAGAACTTCTCCCCCGCCGGACCGATTCCTATGGTCAGCGGGACGACGACGAATCAGGTGGTTTTGTCGAGTGGCGGCTCGATTCGCGGACAGGGAACGAACTACCAAACTGGCGACCCGGTAGCGGGGCTGGCAATCATTGCCCAACAGTCCGGTGGCATCTCGACCAAGTTTTCGACGAACACAAACAGCAGCGGAAACTTCCTGCTTGAGAACCTCCCCGCCGGTTCTTTCGACGTGGCTATCAGAAGCGACCTGCTCGCGAGCGAGGCGAAACAAGGCGTCGCGGTTAAGCTCAACAAACCAGCGGACGGTGTTGATTTCAGCGTTTATCCGGGGCTAGAGGTGCGTGGGAATGTCATCGACGGCGACACCGGCGAGCGGCTTGGCGGCGCGGCGGTGAAACTCCAGAGCCGCTCGGGCCCTAACTTCCAACTCTCGGAAACCAAGAGCGAAGTCGCCGACCAGTTCGGCTCCTTTGTCTTCACGAACCTCCCTCAGGGAATCTACACGGTCAGCGCCACCAAGCAGGAATTCATGACGGGCACGGGCGATGAAAGCTCCCAGCGCATCGAGGTGCTTCGCGACCTCGCGCCCGAACCGGTCGAGCTGGAACTTTTCCGGGGCGGATTTATTGAGGGTACGGTGATCTCCAGCGGAGGCGACCCAATCCCCGACGCTCTGGTTCAAGTGCTCCACGCCAAGGGGACTCCTGCTAGAATCGATGCTGGAAAGTTCAAAACTTCCAGCGACGGATCGGGGAATTTCCGCATCGATGGAATCCCGCTCACGAACGAGGTTCACCTGCAGATCAGCGCCTACTCACCGTCGGTCAGCAAGGGGCTCAGTACGGCCTTTGTGCTGAATCGGCGTCGCTCCTTTGATAACGTGAACGTCGTGCTGGAAGGCGGGCGCGACGTCGGCGTGCGCGTGGTGGCAAAGGGCGGCGGAGGAATCGGCGGCGCGAAGGTACGGCTCTCACACCCCGGCTTCCCCGGTGACCCATCCCCGCCAGAGTGGACCTCCGAGACGGATCTGGATGGGTTTGCAATTATTCCCGGCGTTCCCGATGGGAAGGTCAAGGTCTCTGCTTCCAAGTCGGGTTGGATTTCAAGCTCCACGAACCTGACGCTCAAGGAGGGAGGCGACGCGACGGCGACGCTGGAACTCGAAGGGGCGACGGTTCTCGCGGGTCGGGTGGTCGATGATCGTGGCGAACCATTCACCGGCGGAAGCGTTCGCGCTCGCGCAGAAAGCGGAACGCGTGGCGGCGGCAACGTCAAAATTGGCGGCGACGGAACATTCAAAATCGCAAGTGTCGGCGAGGGGAAGTTCACGCTCGAATTCCAAGCTCAGAAAGAAACGCCAACCGGAAAGATCACCGTGAAGTGGAACTTCGGCGGCGTAGAGACAAACAGCGGTGTCGGCGAATTCGTCGCGATGATCCCGGCCAGCGGAGCGATCGTTGGCGAGGTTGTTTCCGGCCTTGATGGCGACGCACCCAAGACTTCTCGCGTCAACATCAGCGGCGAGTACTACGATGGTAACGGCAAGAAGCAGGGCTTTGGTACCGGTGCCAATTTTAGCAACGGTCAGTTTCACTTTCAGGGTCTGCCTCCGGGCCAGTATACCGTGACGGCGAACGCTGCGAACCATCTTCCGACGACGAGCGAGCCCCTCGATGTGCCCTCCCCCGGCGAGGTTTCAGCAGGGCAATTGGTTCTCACACCCGGCGGTCGCGTGAAGTTTAGCGTCGCCGACGCGCGCACCGGTGAGTCCATCAGAGGTGTGACCGGGGTCCTAGAAGCTGACGGTCCCCGAGCGAAAACGAACGCCAAGGGTGAGGCGACAATTTCGCCGGTCGAGCCTGGGATTTACAACTTGGCGCTGACACATAATGAGTTCCTATCGACGGAAGAAAACCTCGTTCAAGTGACGCGCGACGGAGATGTGGATCTCGGTCGGATTGAGATGCGCCCCGCTGCGAGTATCTCGGGCGAGATCACAGATCCGACGGGTCAGCCGCTTCCAGGAATTTTGGTGGAAGCATGGCCCGTCGATGGGCCTGAGATCAAAACGCGCAGTGATGGCGGCGGGCGTTGGCGGATGGTTGGCCTCCCCCCCGGCGGCGTCGCGTTGACGTTCTCGGGTAAGGTCGACGACATGCCGGTGACGGTGAGCGTTGATGAAGTCTTGAGCGTCGATCGCGAGAACTATCGCGACATGGTGCTGCGCGGCGGGTTGCGGCTTACGGGGAACCTGTTTGCCGACCTGAGCGTCGATCTAAGCCGCGCCAAGGTTGATCTCTACCCGATGCGGCGCGGGCGGATCCCGGTCATGAGTGGCAAGGTTTCGGCACAGATCGTCTCCCCGGGTCGCTTCTATTCGAAGACGCTCACGGAAGGTCTTTGGCTAGTTGCGGTGCAGGCACCACGCAGCCAACCGTCGGGCAAGAGCTACTGGACTGGCATCGCGGAAGTGTTCTCCGACGACAACCTGACGATGGTACGGCAGGGCTGGTTGAATCTGAGAGGGACGGTCTTCAGTTCTCCAGAAAACAGCTCGCCGGTAAGCGGACAGGAAGTGCGACTCGGCCTCCTCACTTCGCCGCAAAGTGGAGTGCCCGCGCTGCGTGAATGGTGGCAATGGACAACGACGACTGACGAGAACGGCGAATACAGCTTCACGGATTTGCCAACAGGAACCTATGAAGTATTCGCTCACAACGATGACATCGACGGCGACGTGGTGGAGATCGTCGACCTCATGCCGGACAACACAATCGTTGTTAGGCATCTGGCGTTTCAATAACTAGTTAAACAGGTAGTAAGTTAATTCTTCTTGGCTGCTTTCTTCGCCTCGTGGTCTTTGACCTTTTTAATGTAGGGGACGATCTCCGGCGTTTTGCAGCTTGTCTCTCCGTGATCGACTTCAACCTTTCCGATTCTCTTCGAGGCTGCGGTCACGAGCTTTTCCAGCTTCTTGTTAATGATACCGATTCGAATGAGCACCAACACCATTGAATAGCGCGCGCGGTTGGGGGCGCTGTGGATTCTTTCTTCAATGACGGGAATCAACTCTTCGAGCTCGTCTTCGGTAAACCCGTCCTTCTCTTCGACATTACCAGTGACCAAGTTCCACGCGAGGGCACACTTCCACTCGCTCTTTGACGCATGCCATTTTTTGAAGAGTCGGCGGCCGTGGGACGAGCGCGTGAGGACTCCGCTGAGTGCATCAGTTAGTATGTAGTTATCCAAGTCAGCCACCCACTTGTCGGCTTGCTTACCGGTGACTTTCGTCGGCTCGGCGATCTTGGCGGCGAGCACGCGGGCGTCGTGATTACCGCTGTTCCACAACTCGACTGCCAAGTCATGGTCCTTCTTAATTTTCTTTTCGAGCTTCCCCAATGCCGAGTAACTAACGCCGAACATCTCGCCGTTAACGCCATGACGGCCGTAGATTTTGCGGCATTGAGCAGTGCCGGCGGCTTCGAGAGCGTCCATCACTTCTTCGTATGTCATCGTCAGCAACCTCGATAGGATGGGGGT
>JAUIJJ010000184.1 GCA_030431385.1 bacterium
CTCTTCGAGGCGGAAAAGTTTATCCCCTTCAACGTCGAGCGTCACATCATCTCCAGCGGAATTCTGCGCATCGGTGACGTCGAAGGTAGCGACGTCCTCATCACCGCCATGGATGGACCGTTGATGGAGAATTCGCTGCGCATCGCCGCCGCCGCTGGTTTCGAACCGAGCGTCGCCGATGTCTCATCCGTCGCCTTGGTCCGGGCCTTCACGATCAACACGGAGCCCGTCGACGAAGGCACCTCCGCGATGATCCTTTCGATCAGCCGTTCGCAGGCAGATCTGAGCATTGTCCACGACGGAATGTTGAGTTCCACGCGCTCGCAGATTTACGGCATCGAGCGGCTCGCGAACGAGTTGCGGGAGGCCATGCATCTCGACCGCGATCTCACTGACGAGGAGCTGCGTTCCCTTGATTTGCAACGCCCTGACGAGTTCCTCCTCGAAGGCGGCGTGACCAGCGAAAGTCAGGTCAACACCGGTCAAACGAAGGTCGGCGACGCCGTCCGTGATTGGCTCGCCAAAACCGTCCGGTTCATCCGGCAAACGTACGACTTCGCCTCGCGCGAGCATCAGGTACCGCCCTCCTCGGTGGTTTTCTTGACCGGCGAAGCGATTCATCTGACGGGTCTGCCGGAGGCGCTTCAAGCGACCCTCGGCATTCGCGTTACATGGTTCGACCCAGCTTCCAAGCTCGCTCGCGGCAAGAAAGCGTACATCGAAGAAAGCACCCTCCCCGGGTTCGCAGCAGGTGTCGGTTCGGTGCTTCGGCTCGCTGAGGAAGAGGAGAATCCTGCGATTCGCCACGAGCGGGTGAACCTGCTGCCGCCCGAGTACCTCGAACGTCAGGAAGCTTCCGAGCGTCAGATTCTCCTCATGATCTCCGGCACCATGGTGCTCATCACGTTCATCTTGATCTACTTGGTATTCGACATGCGAGCAGATCATCGACAGCAGCTGTATGATCGCTACACCGAGTACAATGAAGACCTCGCGGAATCGGTGGAAGAGATCAGGGAAAAGGAGCGCAAGCTGGAGATCATCGATACGATCATGTCGGATCAGGCCGGTGCATTGCTGATCCTCGACGAAGTGAGTCGCCACAACGCCATGGGCCCGAAGCACAAAAGCGGCAGCGTCACGCTCACGGAATTCAGCTATGTGGTTGCCGATGAAGTCAGTTTCTCCGGCCATGCGCTCACAATTGAAGACATCAGCGGGTTTGTCGATTATCTGGAAAAACTCCAACAGCCAGATGGTCGGCCGGTGTTTTCCTCCGTCGGGATACCCAACAACAAACCGCGCGATCTTTCCCGAAACCGTCCCACTGTGTGGGAATTTTCAGTCACGGCAAATCTCGGCGACGAAGAAGAAAACAGCTAATGCTAGAGAACATGAAAACCAGCGAAAAAGTCTTGATGGGGATCACCATCGTCGCCGTCCTCGGCTACGTCGGGTGGAAGTTCGGTCTGGAGGAAATGCTATCGAACTCCGGCACCTCCGACTCCCAGTTGGTCGCTGCCAAAGAGGAGTTCGAAGAGAACCGGGAAGTGCTCGGGATGCGTCCTCTCATCGAGCGCAAGTTCGTGGAAGTCGAGCAGGCACCCAGCAACGACCGCAATATCAGGCCGGAATTGGCCTTTCAGGAAGAGGTCACCGATATCTCGCGCAGGCACGGCTTCACGGTCCGCTCCATCAAGGCCGACAAAGAAGAAATCGAGGGCGTCGACGACTACGAGTTGATCAACGTCGAGATGCGCACCGAAGGCAAATTCGACCAGACCGCGCGGCTACTCAAAGCCTTCAACGAGGTCGGTATGATGATCCGCGAGCTTGAGCTGGATACCGCCATTGATCGTGACCTCGTGGAAACGCAGATCATCGTCTCGCGCATTACTGAAATTCAGGAACGCAGTAGTTTCCGCCGCGACCGCCGGAACAGGTTTTAAGGGAACAGAAACTATGGAATCAAATCGCATCATCATCGCCAATTCGATGTTCTTCCTCGTCATTGTGGGGCTAGCCTACTTCATCGTCCAGGAAGAGCGCACCCTGCCCGAAAAGCCCGACATCGATCAGCTAGACGAGCTCTCATCGAAGATCAGCAGCAGCGCCAGCTCGACGGGCACCGAAAATCGCTACGGCAATTTGGGACGCAAACCGATCTTCGACACGATCATTCCCCAGCCCCCAACCCCAACACCGAGTCCAGCACCCACCCCAGCCCCGCCGCCCATCGACAAAGTCGTGCAGTACTGGGAGCTCAGTGGCGTCCTCGACGGGTTAGCATTCTTCCACGATATGAGATCCAACGAAGACATCACGATTCAGCAAGACAACTTTCATCAAGTCCGCTTCGGTAACGACACCATTAACGTCTACCTTGAATCGGCAAATCTTCGCGATGGCAAGGCAGTGATCTATATGAAGGAAATGGGACAGATTCAGAAGAAGGAATACTCGATGTGGTAAGCGCCGCGCCCACTCGGGCCGCGCTCGTTTCTTACTCTCGGCAGGAAAACTCAAACATCATAGAAAAAGGGGCCTGAAACAGGCCCCGATTTCTACTACCTATCTGATTTGACGACCTGCCTAGCGGCTGCCTCGCAGCGGGCGCTTGGCTGGGATGCCTTCTTTCCGTGGGTAGCGATCGGGCGTGAGCCCGGTCTTCTGAATCCACAACGCACTGCAACGGTTCGCGCCGGGTCCGGCGACGTAGTGGCGCAAATCGATCGGGCCACCGCCGAGCTTGTTCAGCGCGAAGTCAGCTTGCTTTACTTCGTCGTTGGGATTGTTGCCTTTGAAGGTCAGGAAGTGGCCGTTGAGGGCCAAGAAGGGAAGACAAAGTTCGAGCGAGATGGGGAGAGGGTTGAGCGCACGACAGGTGACGAGGTCGAAGCGTTCGCGCCACTTGAGAGCGTGGGCGTGAGTTTCAGCGCGACCCTCAAGAATCTCCACGTTGCTCAGCCCCAGCTCGGTCACGGCGTCGTGGAGAAACTCGATGCGCTTCTTCTGCGATTCGAGCAGCACGATCTCCGTATCGGGCCAGAGGATGGCGTAGACGATGCCGGGAATTCCCGCACCGCTGCCGACATCGAGGAGCTCCTCAGGAGCCTCTTCGAGGAAGTCGGTCGGGGCATCTTGAAGAGGAACCAGCGCATCGCCGATGACTTTGACGGCGATATCGTTGGGGTCTCGGATACCCGTGAGGTTAGCCTCGCGGGTGCGCTGACGGAGCAGCTCGATGTACGCGGTGTACTTTTCGAGCATCTCGTCTTCGCGACTTCCCGCAAAGGGTTCGATGATTTCTGAAAGGAAGGACTGTTGTTTTGTTGTCATAAGATTAACACCGGAGGAGGTTGGTAGCGCAGACGTAGCTGAGCCAGCAATCCAGATAGCAGGATTCTGGTATTGAGCGTGGAAGTTCCTGCGCGCCGTTCCTCAAAGAGGATCGGCACTTCCTTCACCCGGGCGCCGAGCGCCCATGCTGTGTAAAGGACTTCCTGAACGATAGCGGGGCCAGTCGCCTTCACGTGATCCCAATCGATTCGTTCGAGCACCCTGCGGCGAAACACCCGATAGCCGGATGTGCAGTCGCGCACAGGCAGCCCCAAAACGAGCCGGATATAGGTATTGGCACCATGCGTAATCAGCGTTCTAAGCCCATTGCGTCCTGATTCCCCGCCGCCCTTCACCAGCCGACTTCCGATAACCACATCGGCCTTTCGGCTTGCTCGAAGCATGTCGCGGAGATGTCTTGGATGATGTGACCAATCTGCATCCATCTCTACAATGAGATCAGCGCCCATTTCAAGAGCCTTTTGAAAACCGGCAACACCGGCAGACCCTCTCCCACGTTCCTTCGTACGATGTAGCAGGTGCACCCTTGGATTTTCCGCCGCCATCTCGCGCACAATCCTCCACGTGCCATCCGGTGAATTGTCGTCAATCACCAGGACATGGAGCTTCGTTGACACCCGAAGGAGACGTTCGATCAGCGGAATGATGTTTTCTGCTTCGTTATACGTAGGCAATGTAACGATGATCTTCATCAGCCAGGGAGACCGCACGGGGTAGAACCGGGCACGGTCCCAAAGAGTTTGAAACTTACGTTCGGATGCTTCTCACTCACCATCAAAGGCTGTGACTAAGCCGCTTGTGGGGCCTCCATGCAAGAGAAAAATCCCCGCCCAAAAGCGCTTGACAAAAAGGCGTCAACAAAAAGTGAAAGAAAAGTGCCCGCTGAAAATGTGTTTAACGAACATGGGTATTGGCGCACAATCAAGCCTCCCCAAAACCCCAAGCCAGCTCCCTCCACGGGTGCATCCCGGCAATCCGTCAAGCTCTTGTCCGAAACCTGCCCCCGAGGGGTAACCGCATGTAGCGCGGTGGAAGACCTGTCGAGCAAAGCGAGGCTGGTCGCGGCTCCGTGTTAGCTTTACCCACAGGCTGTGGGCGCACCTCCGGTGCGCGGTCTCAGGCGGAGTTTTCACGGGGCTGCGGTTGTCTCGCTTTGCTCGCTCAACCAGACCCCGCGCTACATGCGACTGCACCTCCGGTGCCCACACGGCCCAGCAGATCAGCCCCATTGACCATCCCTCGAATTCGGGGGATGCACCACCCCTCCACGCGACTTTTCGTTGCCAATTCATCTCCGCAGTGGGACAGGTGAGGTAGTTTCCAAAGGGAGAATCTGATGCATCGTTTAGTCGCTTTGTTTACAATCTGTTTTTGTTCGTTGTGTTGCGCGGCAGCTCATGCTGCGCCGGGGGAGGTGTTGGCTTCTCAGCGGATTTCTGAAGATGTTGGCGGTCTCGATGGAGAATTCGGAGACCTGCAAACAATCGGCGGGTCGCTCGCGGTGATCGGCGATCTCGACGACGATGGCATTGAGGACGTCGCGGCTGGTTTCGGCTGGCTGGTGGGTCCATCCCCGCCTTTGGGTCCCCAAAACGGCGTGCGAATCCTCTTCATGAACGCCAACGGCACGGTGAAGGCACATACCGCGCTGACTTCGGGTACGCCGGTTCTGTCTGACGTCTACGACCCGTCGATTCAGTTCGGCGCTTCCATAGCTGCCCTCGGCGATATCGACGGCGATTTTGTTCCGGATATCGTTGTCGGCGCACCCAGTGCCACCAATGATGCGTCTCGTGGTGCACCGACGCCGAGGGGGTCCCTCTTTGTTGTACGTCTCAATAGCGACGGTTCCGTAAAGGGCGTTTCCGAGATCAAGGAAGGTGTCGGTGGATTTACCGGAAGCCTCGGGACGGACGACCGTTTTGGCGCGTCTGTCGCCGTACTCGGAGACGTCGACGGCGATCTGATCCCCGATCTCGCCGTGGGGGCACCGAATGACGACGACGGCCGATCGGGAAATGTCGTCAACGCTGGCGCAGTCTGGTTGCTGTTCATGAACAGCGACGGCACCGTGAAGTCGCATCAGAAACTCAGCGAGGCAAACGGCGGATTAAGCAACCATCTCGCAGAGCCTCTCGAAGCGTTCGATGGGTTTGGATTTTCCGTCGCTGGCCCGGGAGACGTGGACGGCGACCTGATTCCCGACCTCGTGGTTGGAGTTCCCGGCGACGACGGCGGCGTCCCTGCTGATCCTGAATCGGGTGCAGTCTACTGTCTCTTTCTGAATGATGACGGCACGGTAAAGGGCGGGCAGTTGATCCGAGATTCGTTCGGCGGGTTCGAGAGCGAGCAAGACAGCTTCGACTTACTCGGGTACAGTATGGTGGCGGTGCCGTCGTTCGATCCAGATGGAGTACCGGTAGTCGCCGTTGGTGCGACGCGCGACGACGACCTTCCTCCTCTGGGCGGTGGCGGTTTCGACCGCGGCGCCGTTTACATGTTCTACTTCAATGCAGATGGTACGATTAGCAAGGCACCGAAGATCAGCGCCGCCGCGGGTCGTCTGGATGCTGACCTAAACTCCTCCGCCGAGTTTGGCACTTCGATAGCCGCATTTAGCGGGCTTAACGACGACTCGGTTCCCGACTTGATCGTTGGCGCACCGGGCATCCTCGATTCTGACAGTGAGGTGTCGGGAGCCCTCTTCACATTGCTCATGCGCGGAGACGGTTGGAGCCTCAGCGAGAAGTTCATCACCGAATCGACCAACGGCTTCACCGGAGAGCTCAGCCCTGGCGACCTCTTCGGCTCCTCAGTCGCTGGCATCGGCGACGTCAACGGAGACGGCATCAATGACCTCGCCGTTGGCGCGCGAGGCGACAGCACAAACGGCGAGCTTCGCGGCGCAGTATGGGTCCTTTTCCTCGATAGCGAAGACACTGTGATCGGTCATCAGAAGATCAACGACACGGATGGGAACCTGCCATTCGACCTGAATAATGGTGACAACTTCGGAGTGTCCGTTTCGACCATCGGCGACTGGGATGGGGACGGAGTTCCCGACATTGCCGTCGGTGCTTCCGGCGACGACGGCATGACCACCGACACCCGCACGGGAGCAGTCTACCTGCTTAGCCTCCAATCCGACGGCACCGTTAAGAATGGTGTGAGGATCTCCGGAGACCGCTTCAATCCCCCTGTTCAAACAGACCACAGCATCGGACAATCGCTAGCCTATCTCCCCGGGCTGGATAACACAGGGACCGGCCTGACCCACCTCGCCATCGGTGCGCCGGGGTTGAACACTGGCAGCGGCGTAGAAGGCGGCGTCATGCTGATCGGATTCGATTCCGAGGGAGAGATCATCCAGCTCCGCCAACTCACCTTCGGCGGCCCCGTGGCGTTTACTCCGGGGACTCTCTACGGACAGGCGCTGGCCTACGGAGGGCCGTCGGACCTCTTTTCTGGCGAAGGTCAGGTCCTCTACGTAGGTGCGCCGACCGACTTTGCTTTCCGCCCGACCGGTGGCGCGGCCTACGCCGTCACGATCTCTCCCGGGTTCTTAAGCCTCTTCTCCGAGAAGCTGGATCCTGACGACTTCACTGACCCTGCTCCCTCGGCCTCGACGCTTTGGTTCGGGTGGAGCATGGCAGCGCTTGGCGACATGGACGGTGATGGAGGCGAAGACCTCCTCGTTGGTACGCTTCCCGAGCTTGAGGACGGCATTGGCCTTGTTTCCTTCTTGAACGAACAGTTTCCCAAGTCCTTCCAGCCGATCTACCCGCCCGCCAGTGCTACACCGCGCGGATTCACCCAAGATGGGCCTGAGCAGTTTGGGTTCGCCTACGCAGGACTCGCGACGCGATCCCATGCGAAGGGCGCATTGGTCGCCGTGGGTGCGCCACGATGGGACCTCGATTCCTCGCAGCGTGATGCGGGACGCGTCTGGCTCATGCGACTTCATGCCATAGGTGGTGATCTTCCGGCTGCAGCCACCGCTCGCCCGGTACTTCACGTCGAAGCGCCGCCCGGCTCCGCTGCTGCATGGCTCTACGTTTGGGAAAGCTCCGGCGACGACCAGGGGATCTCCCATGGGCCAAAGCCGGAGAACGAGGACGAGGTCCACGAAGGCGAGCTTGGCGCGACCTTCGACGAGGGAGAAACCTGGAAGGTCACGGTCACTCCCTACAACGAGTTCGGCGAGCCAGGCGAATCCTTCGAGGGCGAGTTCGCAGTCGGCCCGGATGGCTCGCTGACGTTTGAGGGATGGACAATCCTCTAGCCTCGACAGCCCGCCGAAAAGTGAAGCAAACCCCGGCGGTCTCCGTATCATTCGTACCTACAGATACGGAGAC
>JAUIJJ010000185.1 GCA_030431385.1 bacterium
CGATGAGGTCGAGCGGATTGTTATCCATCTCCTCGACATTGGGGTTCACGATGAGCTTGCCGTCTGTGTCCATGGCGATGCGAACACCGGCGATGGGCTTCGAAAGCGGGATGTTCGAGATGTGGAGCGCGGCGCTAGCGCCACACATCGCCACGAGCTCGGCAGGCGTGCTTTTGTCTGTCGCGACGATGGTGATGTAAACCTGCACCTCGTGCTTGAAGCCCTCGGGGAAGAGGGGGCGGAGCGTGCGGTCGATCTGACGCGCGCGCAGTGTCTCGCCGTCGGAGGGGCGTGCTTCGCGCTTGAAGAAGCCGCCTGGCATGCGCCCACCGGCGTAGAACTTCTCGCGGTAGTCAACCATCAGCGGGAAGAAATCCCTGTCTGATGGTTTGTCGCTCATAACGACCGCGACAAAAGCGACGGTCTCGCCGCATTTTGCGTAGACTGCGCCAGAGGCCTGCTTGGCGAGTTTGCCGGTCCGCAGCTCTAGTGTTTGGTCCTGCCCGAAATCGATGTTGATTACGTGCTCGACGAAGTTCAGGCCTTCGTTGGCCTGAATCTGGAATTCTGTCATCTTGTTAGATGCTCCTCAGAATGATGTGGGAGAGGTGTTGTCCCGGCATCGATCCGAGTCGCTCGGAATTTCCATCCGCCATCTGGATGGTGCTTTCTGATGGCGCATGCAAATCCCGGCTCCGAATCGAAATGATAGGCTGGGACGGCGTTTGCTTTGGTTTCGGCGTGAGACGCGCTGGCGTCCGGTGCTATCGTGTAAAAAACATCCGGCGCGACAGAGACTGCCGCGCCGGAGAAGTTATGCGTTGCCTGACGTCCGCGGATTCAAGCGGTCGAGAATCGAGATACAGTGCTTGGGTGTCCTTTGGATCGTCACGTTTTCCAGTACTACTTACGAAGGCCAAGCGCTGCGATGATCGAGCGGTAGCGTTCGATTTCCTTCTTCTTAAGGTAGTCGAGGAGGCGCTTGCGGCGACCGACCATCATGAGCAGACCGCGGCGGCTGTGGTGGTCCTTCTTGTTAATCTTCATGTGCTCGGTGAGGTTGTTGATGCGCTCGCTGAGCACAGCGACCTGTACCTCGGGCGAGCCGGTATCGCCATCGTGCGTCTTGTACTGCTCGATGACTTCGTTCTTACGTTCCTGCGTGATTGACATGTTCTAGTCTCCAGAACTGCAAAATGAGCGCCTCAGCCCCAGTCAACTCGCCGGAGATAGCGAAGTCCCGAGGTCAGGGCGACGCGGAAGGTTGCTGAGCAGCGGGGGGCATGTCAAGCGGTTCAAACACAAAAGTGCGAAGATTCGACGAAAGTTCTTACTTCGCCGCAGACTACAAGACTCGCCACCAATGTTCGAACTCTTCGTTGGGAACTCCGATGGGAACTGTTTCAGGTTTGCCGGTGGGGGAGGCTGAGCGCGCCCACACGGCGAAGACGATCTTCATGTCTGCCCGGGAACTTAGAACCCACTTCAATTCCCAGCCCTGTTGAAACTCGGTACTGTTGATGAACTCGCGAAGCCCCGGGACCCTCGGCTGCAGGCGCCAGTCGGCGGGCCAATAGCTGTCGTCGGCGAACGACTCGACGACGACAAACTCGACCCCGCGCTGCTCCAGATAGGCGGCGTTGACACCGTTGCGGGCGACGTAGGCGTCCATCAGGCCGAGGACATCGATGATGGTTTGCTCCTCACCCGCGTAAAACCCGACCTGCCCCATCTGATCGAGGGCGAGGGTTGCCTTCGGCGGGAGGTTTTGGCGCAGCCAACGTCCAGCGGAAGCATTGAGAAAAATCGGATCGCGCAGGTACCACTCCCAGCGCTCGCCCAGTCGCCAACTTTCCTTCTCAAACAGGCGGCAATGAAAGCGCGAGCGGGGGGCGTCTTCGTTTCCGGTGAAGTATCTGTTCCCGGGCTTGTAGATCAACAGGCTCACGATAAGGAGCAGCGGTGTGGCGATCAGCAGAGGCAGGTGCCGCTTGCCTTCGCCGGCATCGGACTCGATCCACGTCACCGTAATCACATACAGCAGCAGCCACGTTCCGATAACTGAAGGGACGAGTATCGGCACGAGGTAGCGAAACCCGATGTTCAGCAATCCGCCCGCGACGAGCTGAAACCCGAGGGCGGCGACCCACTGAAGCAGAGCTCCAAGGGCAAGGGTGGAGGTTTCACTACGCCGCAGCGCCAGGACGCAGCCCAGCAACCCGAAGAGCGGAAGGAGTGCATGCGAAAGCGTGAGCGCGAGGACCTCACGCATTCCTCCGGGCCCGCCTTCGCTCTTTGCGATCACGGTGTTCGGGACGAACTCTCCGTAGGTGACATAGCGGAAAACCAGCTGTGCAGCGAAGAACGCGGTCGGGAGAGCCATGTAGGTAGCCGCCCTCCGGATCGCCGCCTTGATCTCCTTGGAATCTCGATACTCGGAAAGGATGAGGACTGGCGCGAGCGCGGTGGCGAACCCGATGCCTTCAGGGCGGGAGATTGTCGCGAATGCTGCAATCGTTCCCGCGACCCACGGCGATACCCTCGCGCCGGAAACGAGCACGGCAGCACCAAGAAGCACGGCGAAAGAAACGGTCTCCAGTCCCCTGTCCAAATGGTAGTGGAGGAGGGGTTCGAGGAACAGCGCGAGCGGCAGCCACCATCTCAGCCATGCGGGAGCCGTGCTTGCTGTGATCTGCCGGACAGCCCAGCCCGCGCACAGAATCAGTCCCGCGTAGAAGGTGACCGAGAGGAGGCGCGCGGCCACGTGCTGTCGGACTCCCAGCGCCTCGAACGGGGTCAGCAGGAGCACCCACAACAGGTTCGAGTACCCCTCAACATGCTCGCCTGCATTGAATGTCAACCCGCGTCCTGCTACCAGGTTCCGCAGATAACGGAATGTGATAAATGCGTCTTCGCCCAGGTGATTGTAGGTGACAACTGCGAGCGGGAAGAGCGCGACGGCGAGCGTGCCGAAAAAGATCCAATCCGTTGCGGGGGGGCGCGTCTCGGTGGCGATTACTGGTGAAGATTGACTATCTGTGCGAGTCATCGCGCTGCCTCACCGCATGTTTGGCGAATTTGCCGGCTTTCATGACGTTGAATCGCTTTGCGAACTCCTCGACGATAAACCTGAGTCGCTTTTCTTTTCGCCTGCCGCTCATGGAAAAGCCGCCGAGTTTGCTGATTCGATTATCGAAGACGATCGGCTCACGGCAATCGACTCCGTCGATGGCGTGGAGCAACAGCAACACAGGCAGTTCGTTCGCAGCGAGCTTATCCAACAGCTCGCGGATTTCTGCTTTTCCCATCGGGAGCAGCGTCGCCGCGGTGAGCGGCAGTCGCAGTCCCGGGGTCACTCCGACAGGAATCTCCAGAAGGTCCTTTGGCTCATGGGTGGAGGCTTCCTTGCGAATCTTGTATCGCCGGGGAAAGTAGGGGCCACGCGGCGCGCGGCCGTAGGCCATGCGCCCGAATTGGCGTTTGGTCGGATCCCACCTCCGAGCCATCCATGCGTCGGCAAGCCTCAGCGCCGGCCCGAGGTGAGTTGGCAGAAGGGAAGCATCGTACTTGTAACCGAGTCGACGCACACATCGAAGAACCCGCGCATCGACATCGTAGCCCGGTGCGCGAAATCCGACCGGGTCGGCTTTTACGCCACGAAGTGCGCGGTCGGTTCTCTCTAACTCGTCGAGAATAAACCCCGACGGCTTGCGCGTGAGTCCGATAGTGTGAGTATAACTGTGGTTCCCGATTTCGAAACCTGACCGGATAAGGCCACGGAGGCGTTCGCGTTTGGACTTTAGTTCAAGATCGCGGCCGACGATGAAAAATCCTGCTGGGGTTCCGACGCTTTCAAACGTGCGAGCAAGTCGTTCGATGCCTTCGATCCAGCACGGATCCGATTCAAAGGAATCGTTCTCCGGGCGACCATAGCAGCGCCTGACCGCCCAAAGACCGTCGACGTCTACTTGAAGAAATCCTTCGGGTAGTATCAAGGCTGGTCGTCACCCTCAGCGGATGATGTCAAAACTCTCGAACTCAGCGTCGACGCGTTTCCATTCGAGTTCAATGTCGGTGACATGGGAGAGGATTGGCCCACAGTAAAGGTCGGTCAGCAATTCTGTGAGGGGGATTTCGTCACCCTCTGCGTGAACTTCGACGCAGCCATTGGGGAGGTTGCGCACCCATCCGGTGACGCTGTGGCGTCTGGCGGCTTCGCGGGTAAAGACGCGGAACCCAACCCGCTGAACCCGGCCATGGACGACGCCATGAAAGCAGTTCGGAGTATCCTCTTCCATTTCCTCCTCGGATATCTTGGCGGAGTGGCCGCTAGTGTCCACGTTGAAAACTTTCGTCAGATTTGCAGCCGTTTAGGGCCAACGGCGGTTAACTTCGTCTTCTAAACCGTACTTGCGCAACCGGTATCCCAACGTTCTGCGAGTGATATTCAATATCTTTGCCGCTCGGGTTCGGTTTCCGGAAGTCTTCTCCAGCGCCTGCAGGAGGCAATGCTTCTCGATATCTTCGAGGGTCGCGTTGCCAACGGCGTCGGAAATGTTGCTGCCCGTTCCCGGTAACACGGCGCGATGTTGTTGCACGGCCGATGGCAAATCACCGACGCCAATACTGCCACCTTCATTCAACACTGTTGCATGCTCAATGGCATTTTCCAACTCGCGGATATTGCCGGGCCACGGATACTGTCCGAGTGCTTCCAATGCCTCATCGGTGAATTGAACGTCACCACCGGCAAATCGGCGGGCGAAGTACTTCGTTAGTTCGGTGATGTCTTCCGGTCTTTCGCGCAGGGGCGGCAGAACGAGGGGAACGACGTTGAGTCGGTAGTAGAGGTCCTGCCTGAATTCCCCTCGCTCGATCATTTTCTCCAGCGGACGATTCGTTGCTGCGATCACGCGGGTGTCGACTTTGTGGACTCGGGAATCGCCAACCCGGGAGTACTCGCCCTGCTGGAGGACGCGCAACAGCTTGACCTGAAGCGCCTGACTCACTTCCCCGATTTCGTCGAGCAGGATCGTGCCTTCGTGGGCGAGCTGGAACATGCCGTCGCGATCGGCAGTTGCGCCTGTAAAGCTGCCCTTAACGTGGCCGAACAGCTCGCTCTCCAGCAGCGTCTCGGGCAGAGCGCCGCAGTTAATCTTCACGTAAGGCTTGTTGGCGCGGGGGCTGTTGGATTGGATGAAGTCGGCGATGACTTCCTTTCCTGTGCCGCTCTCTCCTCTGAGGAGGACACTGGCGCTGCTGCGTGCGACTTTGCGTGCTTTCTCGCAGAGCTCGTCCATGACGGGGGTGTGCCCCATGATGAATGACTTAGTGGAGTCGTTGCCCACTTCGGTCGGTTGCGCAGGCTCGGGCCTCGTGGGCGGGAGCTTTTCATCTCGCGACGCGCTCCCGGTGAGAAGCCGCGCGAGGAGCGGTTTTAAATCTTGTTCCGCGCTGACAGGTTTTTCGAGATAGTCTACGGCACCGCGCTTCATAGCATCCCGGACAGTATCGATGGAGGCGTAGGCGGTCATCAGGATCACGTCGATTCCGGGATCGATGGCTTTCGTTCGGGTGAGAATTTCCAGCCCATCCATATCCGGCATGCGAAGATCCGTCACCAGAACGTCGAACCGATCGGACTTGAGGAGCTCCAGGGCGTGGGAAGGGCTGCTGGTACCTGTCGCCTCGTAGCCTGACCTCTCGAGCGAGCGGACCAACAGTTCGGTCATTTTGGGTTCATCATCAAGAATCAGTATGCGTCCGGCCATCAACGGCTCCTCGTGTCATCGGGAGGAGTTTTTGTTTCTCAGTGAGAGAGGATCAAGTGAGGAACGCGCATTTTCACCGCAAAAAAGGGCATCGGTGGTAGATTTATCGAAGACACTCTGGTCGGCTCGCCCATGCATTTGTGTCAGAATTGTGGCGAAATCATCGAGGCAGAAAAGCGGCTTGCGTCGCGGGAGGCGTGCGGGCGAGATAGCTCCCTTGTCCTGTTGGATCGGTACGTAACTTCTACTCAGGGAACGGCTGCCAGTGACTACAGCCTCGCGAAAGCGACTGACGGAAACCCTCGAAGCTTGGATGTATCTGGCTCCCGCCACGATTATCCTCACGACCTTCTGGTTCCTGCCGGTTATTGTCAGCTTCGCGATGAGTTTCGGCAACATTACCGCCTTGCAGCCAATCGACGAGATGAAGTTCGTCGGGCTGCAGCAATACGGCGACGCGCTCGGCAACTCAGGCTTCCGTCAGACCCTCTGGAATACCGTCAACTACGTCATCTACTCCGTACCGGCGACGCTCATTCTAGCTCTTCTCGCCGCGTTGCTACTCAATACTCAGATCAAAGGCCGTGGATTCTTTCGCACGGCCTTTTTCCTACCCTACATCACGACCTGGGTCGCGATCTCGATTGTGTTTAAGTACCTGTTTCACCGTGAGTACGGCCTCGGCAACTGGCTGCTGGCGATCATTTCCAATGATCTGTTTGGCTTGGAAACCACGTGGCGGCTGGAATGGCTCAGTGAGTCCGCAGGAATCTGGGAGCTCATCTTTCGGGGATCGGTACCTGCCCTTCCCCTCGGCTTCGATAACATCATCGCTGGTCCCTCACTGTCATTGTTCTCAATCGTACTCACTGCGATTTGGCGCGATATCGGTTACTTCATGGTGATTTTCTTGGCAGGGCTTCAAAACATCGACAAGTCGCTATATGAAGCGGCCTCTATCGACGGCGCGGGACCGATTGAACAATTCAAGTCCATCACCTTTCCGCTGCTAAGCCCCGTGACGTTCTTTCTACTAATCATTTCGATGATCGGTGCGTTCAAGGTCTTCGTTCCCATGTTCATGATGACGCCGATGGGCGGACCCGACAACACAACAACCTCGCTTGTCATGTACCTCTACGAGGAAGGCTTCACCGGTGAGTGGAAGCTGAGCTACGCCGCCGCAGTTGCGTACATCTTGACGATCATCATTCTCCTTCTGACCCTCGTGCAGAATCTCTTGTTCGGCCGGAAAGTCGAGTACGGTCAATGATGGACTCTGTTTCCGCAGCTACCACTCTCGCTCAAGGCGGGTGGCACGGTGACCCTTGGGTGCAAATCCCGGTGTCGATATTTCTGCTGGTCAATGTCGCTGCGCTTGTCCTGTTTTTCTTTTCGAATCTGTTCACCTCGCCGGGGCGGGAATCGGTGGCGTCACTCCCAAAGATCGCCGGGAAGTTTCTCGTCTACGAGGTCTTGTCATTCGGGGCGTTCTTGATGTTGGTGCCGTTCTATTGGATGGTGGTGACATCGTTCAAGGACGCGGAGATGTCGCAGCACTTCCCGCCAGTTTGGACGCCGAAGCGCGTTGTTACTCAAGCGCCTGCGCCGGACGGGGAGATGATTCGCGTCATTCCGCTGGAGATAGCTCGTTCGACCGGTGACCTCGTGGAAGTTGTTCCTGTCGAGAACTTCACATTCCAAGAGGTCGAGCTTTCCAACGGTGTCATCGTGATGGAAGAGCTGCCGGAGGACGGAACAACCTTCCGTGTCGATCCCGCCCTCTTCGAGACAAACACAGTGATGTCGCTCGACTCCCGCAACTTTCGCCAGGCGTGGTACCAGCCGGAGAAGGGCAGCCGAGGCCGCGTCAACTTTCTCGACTACTTCTTCGTCTCGATCGTTGCTGCGGTGGCCGCGACTCTCGGGACGCTTTGC
>JAUIJJ010000186.1 GCA_030431385.1 bacterium
CCACCGATCAGGTAGACCCATTCGGGAGTCGCCGCACCGGAATCGATTCGGGACTTTCTGACCTCTGCAAGCGCCGTGAGAACAGTATCGACTCCCTTTCGCTCCACGAGTCTCGAGATCGTGAGGAGCACAACCTTTCCGTCGACCCCCTGCTCGGCGCGGATCGCCTCTCGATCACCTAAGTCCGCGAAGAACTGATCCCCCGGGACTGGATGCTGAAGAATCATTTTCTGCGAATCGCCGCCGAGTTCCTCAGCGAGGCGCGCCGTTTCCTTCGAAATGACCATGAGCGCGGTGGCGGAATCCATCGCTTTCCGTAGCTGCCAGAGCGTGCCGGCGGACTGCCGCCCCATCTCCAGATCCTCGCCATAAAGCCAGACAATTCGAGGCCGACGCGAGAGCCGCTGAAGAAACCACCCCGGAAACCCCATCATGGTTCCGTGGAGTCCGATCAAGACGTCCCATTCTTTTGATAGGAGCCTCGGGACGAGGCTCGCTTGAAAGCCAAACCGCGCGATGCGGTTCACCAAACCGCCTCGCGACATTTCGACGCTACGGACGCGACTCCAGAGTTTGCTACGCGTGATTTTGTATGGCTGAGCGCGGTCGAATTCGACGTCGCCCGGCATAGCTGGAACGAACGCTTCGACATCCCAGCCTGCGCGCGTCAGCTCGAGCGCGCAATTATGCCCGACCCGCTCCGAGCCGCCCTGATGAGGGAAGTAGGTCTCCCCGATCATTAGGACCCGCCCCCGCGTATTGACTTTGTCCGCTGTCATGTGCGCCATTGGCCGGAACTGAGGGCATTGGCGCAACGCAAAGAGCGCCGCCCAGCGATTCTCCACAGGGAGGACTCTCGACATGGACTCAGCAACGGAAACCAAGAACCCTATCTGGGCGGAGGACCTCCGCGCCGGACGCGAGGTTTTACTCGCCGAAGGCGACGCCTTGCGCAGCCTTGGTGAGTCCCTTGATGAAGAGAGCTTCGGCCGCGCGATCGACATTCTAATCGACTGTCCCGCACAGATCGTCCTCACGGGCATGGGCAAGAGCGGGCACATCGCCGCAAAGATCGCAGCGACTCTCGCCTCGACGGGCTCGCCAGCGTTTTTTATGCACCCTGGGGAAGCGCTCCATGGCGACTTGGGAATGCTCACCCCGCAGAGCGTCGTCGTTGCTTTTTCGCAGAGCGGAGCCACCGACGAAGTCGTAAACCTACTCCCCTACATCAAAAGCCTCACGATTCCACTTATCGCTATCACAGGGAACGAGGACTCCGTATTAGGTCGCCGCGCTGACGTTGTGCTTTCGTCACGGGTGGACCAAGAAGCCTGCCCCCTCAACCTCGCCCCGACTACGAGCACGACGCTGCAACTGGCTCTCGGCGATGCTGTTGCCATCGCGCTGATGAACCGCCGTGGATTCGGGCCGGAGGACTTTGCGCTGAGACACCCGCTCGGCTCGCTCGGGCGGCGGTTGCTAGTGAAGGTTAGCGACCTGATGCACCGAGAGGAAGAGAACCCAACGATCCATCAGGACTCCCCGCTCCACGAAGCGATTTCGAAGATGACCGGCAAACGGCTCGGTGCGGTCAGCGTCATCAACGGCGCAGGTAAGCTCAGTGGGATATTTTGCGACGGCGATCTAAGAAGACTCTTCGGTCGAATGAAGGGCAAAATCGACTCGTCAAAACCAATCGGCGAATTCATGATCAAGAATCCGAAACGGACCCGCCCCGATATACTCGGCGCAAAAGCGGTCGACGAAATGGAGACCCATTCCATCACGGTACTGCCTGTGGTCGACGACTCAGACCGCCCGATTGGGATGATTCACCTGCACGACCTGATCAGAGCAGGAATCTCGCCTTGAATTTCACCCGATGACTTCTGTGGCGCAAAGAAGTCGCAACATTCAAAGTCTCTAATGCAAATGCTCACTCGCCGACCGTCATCGCGACGTCGACTGTCTCTGTTCCTTTTCCTTGGCGTCCCCTCGGCTGCTGTGTTGCCATCGCTTTGATAGAAAACTGACACCACGGAAACTCTGGTTCTACAATGGCTAACAAGACTACAATCGAAGACGTCGAACTCCATCTGGCTCACCCCGATTCCATTAACATGAAGTGGATCGGCAACGACCAGATGCGCGAGCAACTCGTCGCCGCTTGGACTGTCATCTCCGACGAGGACATTGCGCTCAATCCGCGCCTCATCGGGAAGCCGGGAGTCGGGAAGACAACGCTCGCCTATGCGGTTGCTCGCCAGATGGGGCGCGTTGTCTATATCATGCAGTGCACCATGGATACCCGACCGGAAGATTTGCTCGTCACGCCAGTGGTCGCCGGAGAGGGCAAGCTCGCCTACCACGCCTCGCCGCTTGTGACGGCAATGGTGACAGGCGGCGCATGTATCCTCGATGAAGGCAACCGCATGTCCGAGAAGAGCTGGGCCTCGCTCGCGCCGCTTCTCGACCAACGCCGCTACGCAGAGTCCATTATCGCGGGTATCAAGATCCACGCGCACCCGAACTTTCGCGTCTGCGTCACCATGAATGATGACGCCTCGACCTACGAACTGCCCGAGTACATCCAATCGCGCCTTCAGCCTCAGATCGAAGTCGCGTTTCCCTCGCGGGACGAAGAGATCAGCATACTTTCCTTCAATGTCCCATTCGCCGAAGAGGACATCGTCGCCTATGTCGCCGACTTTCTCCAAAAAGCTCATCAGGTAAACCTGCCATTCACGAGCCGCGACGGCGTGAACATCCTCCGGTTCGCGAAAAAACTCGGAGAGCTCCGCGACGCCGATGCAAAGGGCTTTCTCTCAGAGTCCATCGAGGCCGTCTTGGGCAAAGACGGTGCAGAATTCCTCGACACGGGAGTCCCCGGAGACCGCATGCGCGGCGCGATGAGGGAGGTCATCGATGATCTGGACGAGGACGACTACGAAGACCTGTTCGGCGACGATGAAGTTGAGGATGACATGCCCGAAGGCGACAAGGAATAGCCCATGCTCCCTCGGGGATGTCGCACGCTCGCGCTGTGCCTTGCTGTTTTTATACTCACGCTAGTTTCCTCATGTAGGCAGGCTGAGGAGGCTGAGCTGGATGAGACCGCCGGACCGGTTGATGTCTCCAGTTCGAGCCCGTTCGACTCGTGGGTACTCGGTCAGACGCCCGATGAAGTCGCCGCAAAAGTAGGCGAGGTCTTGGAGAAGAGTAGAAGTCTGACGGAACTTGAGGCACGGCCGACCTCAAGTGACGACACACTCCCCCACCGCAAAGTGAGACCCTTCGAGCTCATCGGGCGGAAGCCCAATCCTGTCCCTAAGCTGAGAGAAGACTCTCCACCTCCGATCGGCGAAATCGTCTCTCGCGACCCGAACGAAACTCACTCGCTCGCCGTTGGCAACGACGGGACGATCTATCAATCAACCGTCGCCGGTGTGATGGCATGGGAACTCGATGGAAGTGCGCAGGGCATCTCCGATCTCGTCGCGCTGCAACTTCAACTGGACGCCTTGGGCGAGCAGCTACTGATCCACGCGCGCGGTGAGACTCTCATTCTGAGCGGCGATGGCTTTGCCGACCAGCGAGTCCTCCCCGAGAACCTTCCCGGCGAGAAGTTCGGCTTCCTCGGGCCAGACGAGTTGTTAATCACCCACGAGACGATTGATTTCTCCGCAGCCTCCAGGCAGAGGATCATGTTGGAGTCCTTTCGCTACAACCTCGCCGATTCTACCTGGGTGGATTCAGGATGGGGGACGAGCGGGAGGTTCTCCGCAGTCGGCACGCTCCCGGCGCAGTCAGTCGTTTGGGGGCACCGGATTTCGCCGTACCTGATCGATGCCATGCCCGCTCCCTTGGTTGCGATCTCCGATGGCGAGCTAACAGGCTACCTCACGCGCACGAGTGAAGCCGCCGACATTCAGCCCAGCGGCGACCGCCTCGGTCGGATTTACTGGGTCCGCACGCGAGGCCGCGGAACGAAAACCGGCAGGGCTTTTTATCGGTCCGTGGATGACAAGAACTTTGCGGGTGTTCAACTAACGGGCTATCCAACGTATCACGTTGCCGTCTCGCCAAATGGCGAGCACGGCGCCTTTGTGATTTTGCGAGACGGCGAATTCGAGCTATGGCGCTTTAGGTCGGCTGCGCTGGAAACCGAGACCTCCACGTTTGCGATCTATCGCAATCAGGACGAAGCGTTTCGCGTGAAAGCGCTGACCGCTTTGGAAGACCTGCGCGCCGCGCTGGTTGGTGCGGCTGGTCCCACCCCCACATCAGAGACCGACTACGGATTGATTCTCAACCAGCCGCCGTCCCTGCAAACGGTGGACGCGATGAGCGCGGCCCTTAAACGAGTTGTGCTTGAACACTTTGGCTTCAGCCTCCGCGCTGACCTGACCGGACTCGGCGAGCTCGATTCGCTCCTCGATCAGTTAGATACCTATTGGCCAGAAGAACCCGCGACCGCGCTGGCGATCGGGGGATTCTTTGCCGAGGCGTTCCCTCCGGAGGCCAAGTGGGAACTCGATACATCGACGGTGTACGCATCGCTGAGTTTTGACGATGTCAGCAACGATACCGATCTCGGCTACTCAGTCATAATGCCTTTCGCAATCGCGAGAGAGCGGCTCTCGAACCAGAGGCCTCTGGCAGCCAGAGCCGGGAAGCTCGCCCGCGAACTTCCGAGGCCCATTTACTACACCGAAAATCTCTCGCCGAAGACAGTCGACAAACTTTTGATGAACGAATACCAGCGCGCCGGACTTTCCGGGAAACAGGCTCAAGTGAAGACTCTGTTTGATCAGCTATCGAATATGGAACCACCAAACGCCGCTCTGGCGGACCTGGCCCACCGGCAGGCCAAAGCGATCAAACACGCGGAGCTGAAACTGTACACTGCGTGGCATCTCGCGAATGCCCGGCCGGAATCTGGAGTGGCGCTGAAGGAACTGGGCGACGCGCTTTGGGAATCCTACCACTCGGAGGCGGCGATCGAAGTCTTGCGCGAGGCCGTGATGCTTCAGCCGGAGGACATGCACATTCGACTCGCCTACGCTGATTCGCTCTTTGCGACAAACCAGCTGGATGAAGCGGAGAAGGAGTTGGGGCGCGTCTCGCTGCTTGATCGCTCCGCCGTGCTCGATGCCGACATTCGCGCTCGTCTCAGATTGATCGACGAATCCAGAGAGAGCAGCCAGCCGTGAGACTCCTGCTGATGCTCCTCCTCTTGGCGATCGCTATTCCTGCATTTTCGCAGACAGAGGAGTCGGACGCCAAGCTTGAGGAATTGCAAAAGCTTCAGGAAGCGATGTACCCGGACTTCATCGGAAGCGCGACGCCAGCACCAACCCCGACCGCACCTTCGCCTGTGGCCGAGACGCCCGAAACAGTACCTGCCTACAACTTTCCCGACCAACTGGAAGTACTCGCTGGCGACCTGTCGTCGACGAGCACGTGGATTGCCACTCGCGACAGGCTGGAGCCTGGGTTCGAAGAACTCAGGATCATGATGCTGACCTCCGCACCTCCTGACGAAGTAAGTCAGCAAATCATCTCGCTCACGATCGATCTGGAGGTCATCGGGAAAATGTCAGCAGCTCAAGCGCCGCGTCAGACAGACTCGATCGCACGCACGAACTCGCGAATCGAGACCCAGCTAGAGTACATGGGCGGCGATTACTTGCAGGGTGCATGGCGGCAGTTGGGTAACACCGATCAACTGCTCCGCGGGGAGGTCGATGGCTTGCTGCGTTTGCTTCGCGATTCGGATCGCGACCGAGGCGCGGCCATTGGCGCGGAGACGATTCCCTCTGATTGGGAGGTGGGCGGATTCCGCCATCCCAGCTTCCGCGAGCGCATACGCGGCTGGCAAACGAGCCGACTGATGGAAGGATTTCGAAACCGGCGCGAGGCCCTCGTGAGCCTCGCGAAGGGTGGCTTTCAACCTCCAGACGCGGAGTACGCCCGCGAGATGGGTGAGCTGGCCCGCGAACTCGCCACGCGCCAGAGCGATGTTCCGGTGACGTCTCGGCTCGCCTATCGCAACGCGACGCTTCGGCTCGATGTGATGGCGGAAAACCTCCTCGACTTCCTTCAGGACAATCAGTCGCTGCACGCGCGAAGGCAGGCACGGGCTCTCGAAGATGCTGAAGCCGACGTGCAGGCCTTTCTGGAGCTCCGGCCCAGATTCTCGCGCTGAGTTTTCGCTGAACCCTTCCATAAATTGGAGCGTTCCTGTTGCCCGGCTCCGCCGAGGTGGCGTACCCATGTCCGACAGTTTACTATGAGCCGGCGATTTACCGCCGACGGAGGTTCCCGATGAGCAGTGCAGTCGACACAACAGCCCCGGAAGTCATTCGCGCGCCGCACGGCAACAAGCTTCACTGCAAGAATTGGCAGACGGAAGCAGCGATGCGGATGTTGATGAACAACCTCGACCCGAGCGTCGCCGAGGACCCTGCGAACCTCGTTGTGTACGGCGGCAGCGGCAAAGCTGCGCGCGATTGGGAAGCCTACCATCGGATTATCAAGTCTCTCCAAACGATGGAGCCAGATGAAACGCTCATCGTTCAGAGTGGGAAGCCGGTTGGAGTTTTCAGGACTCACGAGTACGCCCCGCGCGTTCTGATCGCGAACAGCAACCTGGTTCCCCACTGGGCGACCTGGGATAAGTTTCGCGAGTTGGAACGGGCCGGTCTCATGATGTACGGCCAGATGACCGCCGGCTCGTGGATTTACATCGGCACTCAAGGTATCCTTCAAGGGACCTACGAGACTTTCGCCGAGGCTGGTCGCCAACACTTCAGCGGGGACCTCACCGGCAAGGTCGTCGTCACGGCAGGACTCGGCGGCATGGGCGGTGCGCAACCGCTCGCGGCAACAATGGCGGGTGCCTGTTGCCTTGCGTTCGAGGTCGATCGGGCACGCATGGAACGCCGCATCGAAACCCGCTACCTCGATAAGATAGCCGAGAGCCTCGACGAGGCGATTTCGCTGATAGATGAAGCGCGAAAGAAGGGCGAGGCGATCAGTGTCGGCATGTGCGCCAACGCCTCGGAAGCAATTCCCGAGCTTGCTCATCGCGGGTGGGTTCCCGACATGCTCACGGATCAAACCAGCGCCCACGATTCGCTCCATGGCTACGTTCCCGGTGGGATGAGCTTGGAACAAGCGGTTCGACTGCGTTCAGATGACCCGGAGGAATACATCCGCCGGTCGATGGATTCGATGGCTGCCCACGTCCGAGGAATGCTTGCGCTGCAAAAACTGGGAGCCGTCACGTTCGACTACGGCAACAACCTGAGGGGACAGGCCCTCGAGCACGGCGTGAAAGACGCTTTCGATTTTCCCGGCTTCGTGCCCGCCTATATCCGACCGCAGTTTTGCGAGGGCCGAGGCCCTTTCCGCTGGGTGGCGCTTTCCGGCGATCCGAAAGATATCGAGACTACTGATGAGGAACTAGCAAAGCTGTTCCCCGAGGACGAGTCTCTGTTGCGTTGGCTGCGCCTCGCCAAGGAGCGCGTCGCGTTTCAGGGCCTGCCGTCGCGCATCTGTTGGTTGGGCTACGGCGATCGCGCCAAGGTCGGCTTGGCGTTTAATGAGCTGGTGCGCAAGGGCAAGGTCAAGGCGCCCATCGTCATCGGTCGCGACCACCTCGACTGTGGCAGC
>JAUIJJ010000187.1 GCA_030431385.1 bacterium
CTCGCCCGCAGCGCCTTCTGTGAAGGCGGAGACTGAGCGCCACTCGCTCGGCGAAAGTTCGTGGGTAAGGAGGTTCCTGAAGGCGATGTTTACGCGAATTTCTACCGGGTTGTCTTCGCTCCGGCGGAGCGTTTCTAGTAGGCTTTCCTTGGCAAGTTGCACGTGGTGGCCGAGGAACTCCCCTTCCAGCTCCTTGTTCTCGGTTTCCATAAGCTGAATGCTGTAGGTTTCGAATCGGTGGCGCGCCGCGAAGTCGAGCAAGTCCGGCATCTGGCGGACATTGCGCTCCATGAACGTCGACGCGAGCGTCATCGTCGGCGTTTTGGAATTCAGTTTGTCCTTCCAATGGTTCACACGATCAAGGGCGGCTTCGACGTCGGCGAGATCGCCGCGCACGCGCATTCCCGCGTAGACTTCAGGATCGCTGGAATCGACGGAAACGAACATGTGGCTCATGCCGCCCTCGACGAGCATCCGCGCTCGGTCGTCGTTGATGAGGTTGGCATTGGTGGTCATCGAGAGGTTCTTGCTGCCAATGCTGGCGTGGTGTTCGAGCAGCTTGCCGAACTTGCTGTAGAGCATCGGCTCGCCCAGCGGGGTCAGCGTCATCATCTCGGGATAGGGCATGAGCTCCATCACGGTTTCGCGGACGCGGTCGGAGATTTCCAGCTCTCGCGGCGGGAGCGCCTTGAACGTGGCTTGGGTAGTGGGGAGCGTCAGGCGACAGAAGTTACAACGGAGGTTACACGTCCAGTTGGTGCCGATCTGCATGAGCCGCGGCCGCGAGTTGAGTCGCGACATCCCGTGCCAGAACTCGCGCCAGTTCAGCGTGGCGTTGGCGTGCTTGATCCGTTCGCCGACGGCACGCTCCAGCCGCTTTTCGAGGCGTTGGCGCTTGAGGGTTCTGACGGCTTGGCGAAGGGCTGAGGGCACGATAGAAGGCCCTCCCGGGGCCACCGTCGAGATTCCGCTCCCCAACCTTGCCACGTCAAAACCAATCTTATCGCCGTGCGGATTGAATACAATTCCCGCAAAGCCGTAGAAACTGTACGGGTCATTTTGAAAGGGAGTACTTCTGATGAATCTCTTTGCCATACTAGTACTCGGAGTCGGCATCGCGTTGCTGATTCTGTTCGGAATCGTGTTCGCGGTCATTAAGCTGAGTCAGGCATAGCGGGGACTTCTCCCTTGAGCATGCGGTCGGAGTCTGGAACGGTGGCAGGGTTAGTACCAACTCCGGACCGGTGACTTGATGCAGCATCCTCAGGAAAAAGTGACATCGACGGCAGGCCCTGATTGGTACGCGCCCGAGATGAAGCGCGCCTTTGATCGCATGATCGACGGCGTGGCGATCGTCACCCGCGATCAATCGATCATGTACTGCAATCAGTCGTGCAGGGTCATGCTGGGAATGACGACGGAGCAGATCCTCGGCAACGAGCCTCTTGAGCCGGGCACGCACGCGATCGACTACAACGGCCAGCGGTTAGAGCACCAGTACCTCCCCTCGCAGATCGTGTTCAGAAACGGCGAACCACTCTTCAGTTTCATCATGGGGATTCGTCGGGAAGGCGACTGGGACTTGTGGGTGGACGTCAACGCGATCCCCATCGCAGGTCCCGGCGGCGAGCCGATCGGCGGTTGCCTGATGACTGTTCGCGAGAACACTGGACAGAGACTCGCCGAGCAGCAACTACGGCGCCACGCCGAGATTTTTCGCCGCACATCCGATGGCATTGTGATTATCGATCGGGAAGCCCGCATCAGTGAGTGGAGCGACGGCGCCGAGCGGCTCTTTGGATACAGCTCCGAGGAAGTCATTGGGTGCTACGCTTGGATGCTTCACGATGAGAATGAGTTGGGCGAGCGCATCGCGGAAATGCGAAAGTACCTGCGTCGGCGCGAGGACTGGAAGGGGGAGATCCCCTTTCGCAGTAAGGACGGCGCGTTCGGCGTGGCGGAGGTAGAGCTCTTTCCCGTCACCGGCCCTGATCGTAAGCTTCAGGAAATCCAGATCATTTACCACAACGTAACCGCGCAGCGCGAAGCGACCGAAGAGGCGAGGCTTCGCGCGCGGTATCTTGAAGCGCTGGCAGACATGTCGACCAGCCTGCTTCAAACCGAGGAACACCTGCCGGCCCTTAACAGCGCGGTCACCATTTTGGGGCGCGCGGCTGGAGCAAGTCGCTGCTACGTTTTCGAGAATTCCTACGGCCCAAAGGGCGAGTGGTTTGCCACGCAAGTGGCTGAATGGTGCGCGCAGGGTGTGACGCCGCAGATCGATAATGATGACCTGCAGGAGCTCCCCTACGATCCACATCTCCTGATCCTGAAGCGCGACTTTGAACGCAATGAACCCCACTCCGCGCTTGTTCGAAACGAGCCCGAGGAGTTTCGCGGGCTGCTAGAAGATCAGGACATCAAAGCGATCCTGTTGATCCCCATCACGACCCACTCGCGCGTGATGGGTTTCATTGGTTTCGACAACTGCCAGAATGAGCGCCTTTGGTCGCGCGAGCAGGTGACACTCCTCCACGCCGCTGCGTCGACCCTCGGGCAGATCTACGAGCGCTGGACGACGGAGGAGGACCGCGAGCAGCTGGAGGAGCAGCTTCGTCAGTCCTACAAGATGGAGGCCCTCGGGCGCATGTCCGGCGGAATCGCTCACGACTTTAACAACATCCTCGCCGCGATTCTTGGATACACGCAGGACCTCTCTGAAGTCGGGGGGTCAAATGATGATCTGCAAACCGGGTTGTCGGAGATTCGCAAGGCGGCCCAGCGCGGAGCCCGGCTGATTGAACAGCTCCTGACCTTCGCCCGCAGGCAGGTCGTGGAGCCGCGCCCGCTTCAGCTCAATGAGGTCGTCAGGGACTTGCAGCCCATGCTGAAGCGCCTCACCGGGAGCGAGATCGAGATCGCGAATTCGCTGGAAGAAGACCTCTGGGAGGTGCTCGCCGATCCGGGCCAGATCGAACAGATTCTTACAAACCTGACGCTCAATTCTCGCGACGCGATGTCCGATTCGGGGACGATTACGATCGTGACCGAGAATGTGCTTCTGACGCCAGAGAACATGCCCAGCGAGTTCCCGCTCAAACCCGGCGAGTACGTCTCCATCGCTGTGGAAGATGAAGGGCCGGGAATGCCGCAGGATGTACTAGCCAAGGTCTTTGAGCCTTTCTTCACCACCAAGGAAACCGGAAAGGGAACCGGCATCGGCCTGGCCGTTGTCTATGGCATCGTCCAAGGGAACGGCGGGCACATCTGGCCCTCAAATCTGGAGAAGGGCTGCCGCTTTACGATCCTGCTTCCCAGAGATGGCACCAACGAGCGCATTTCCTCGGACGACGGCACGGAGCTTCCTGCATCTGGCGTGAGCCTGATCATCGACCCCGATTCCGAAACGCGCCAGATTATCGGAAACCTTCTCCACACGCGAAGCTACACCGTGTTCCTTGGCGCGAACCAAGACGAAGGGTGCGGCCTCATGGAAGACATCGGCGGCCGACCGGACTTGCTCGTCGTCGGGACATGTTGCTCGACGAATTGTCACTCGAAAGTGATCGAACACGCCAAAGAGCTTCACAGCGAAGTCTCCATCATCATTGTCGACCATCACGATAAGCGCGATTCGTTGATTGCCGAGTTCCCAGATGCTGTCATCCTCTCGACTCCGCTGCGCAGTGCGGAGTTTCTGCGCGCCGTGCTTCGCCTCTCGCGCACCCACAACAAAGAGTGAGTTGCACCTCTCGGTCATCATTCCCATACTTCTTCCGGTTCAACTCCCAACGCCGAGGTTTCCTCCATGAGTGACACCACCGAACAGCCGACCGAAGCCGCATCGACTGCCATGCCACTTGCCGAAGCTGCCGAGGAAATTGAGCTGCTGATCCGCGCGCGCTACCCGCTGCTGGCGGTGCTCTCACACGAGGAAGAGCGCGTGATGTCGAACCTTTCGGTCGTTGCTGATCGGCTGGAAAAGTCCCTCTTCGAGTGGTCGATCACCAAGGGGTTGGTTCGCCACCGTACCGCGATGAGCGCCAAGACCGAGGGCAAGCGCGGCACCAAAGATCCCGTCGTTGTCCTTCGCGAGATCATGGACATCACCGAGCCGGCCATCGTCGTGCTTAAAGACTTTCAGCCCTTCTTCAAGGAAGCCGCAGTGAAGCGCGGGCTGCGAGACCTCGCCCATGCACTCCGGTTTACTTACGTCACGGTGATCATTCTCGCACCGCCGTTCTCCGTTCCGCTGGAGCTGGAAAAGGACCTCAACCTCGTCGATTTTCCACTCCCCAATCGCGACGAGTTGGAAGACCTTCTCCACCGCATTGAAATCGAAGTCGAGGAATCTCCGGAATTCGAGGTTGCAAGGAGCGAGAATCAGCGGCGAGCGCTTCTCGACGCCGCGCTGGGGCTGACGCTTTCCGAGGCCGAGAACGTCTTCGCCAAAACGCTCGTCAAACATGGCCGCCTCACGAGTGAGGAAGTCCCGTCCGTCTTTGGTGAGAAGCGTCAGATCGTGCGCAAAACGGGACTGCTTGAGTACGTCGACGTCGCCGAGAAGCTCGACGACATCGGCGGGCTGGACCATCTGAAACATTGGCTCACTCAACGACGGATTGCCTTCACCGAGCAGGCCCGCGAGTTTGGCCTCCCTTCGCCAAAGGGTGTGCTGCTGATGGGCGTGCAAGGCTGCGGTAAATCGCTCAGCGCAAAGGCCGTCGCCGCGCTCTACAACATGCCGCTTCTGCGTCTCGACATGGGGACCATTTTTGGCAGCTTTGTCGGCGAGTCCGAGTCGCAGATTCGCAAAGCGCTTTCCCTCGCTCAAAGCGTCTCGCCCTGCGTGCTCTGGATCGACGAAATTGACAAGGGGTTGGGCGGGTTGAAGGGCACCGGTTCCAGCGACAGCGGAACCACCCAGCGCGTCTTCGGAACGCTGGTCACTTGGATGCAGGAAAACCGCCGCCCGGTGTTTGTTGTCGCCACCGCGAACAACATCCAGCTGCTCCCGCCGGAGCTGCTACGCAAGGGGCGCTTCGATGAAATCTTCTTCGTCGATCTCCCCAAGCCACAAGCGCGCAGGGTGATCTTCGAGATTCACCTGCGCCACCACGGGCGCGACCCCTCGACTTTTCACATGAACAGTTTGGTAGAGCTGAGCGACGGATTTTCCGGAGCCGAGATCGAAGCAGCCGTCATCGCTGGTCTGTTCCGCGCGCTTTACGAAGACCGCGAACTCGAAACGGGAGACGTCATCGCCTCGCTCAAGGAAACCTTCCCGCTATCCAACACCATGAGCGAAGAGATCAAATCAATCCGCGACTGGGCCAACGGAAGAGCGAGGGCCGCAGAGTAACAAGGTTCAGCTAAAAACAACGCCCCCGCCCATCGATTGTGATGGGCGGGGCCGTTTTGGTTTTTGGGTTGTGGGTTTGGTTACTCTTTGTCGGTGCGCTCGTACTCGGCTTCCACGACGTCTTCGTCGGGGGCTTCGCTGGCGCCGTTCGCGTCGGGTGCGGGACCGCCGGGTTGCGGGCCTGCTCCGGGCTGGCCACCACCGGCCTGCGAGTAAATCCGCTGGCTGATGCCGTGGAACAGTTGCTCGACGGCTTCGGACTTGGCCTTCATCTCGGCAGTGTCGTCCGAGCTGATCGCTGTGCGAAGCTCCTCGACTGCTGCCTCGACTTTGGCCTTCTCGTCGGCCTCGACCTTGTCGCCAAGCTCCGAGAGCGTCCGCTCGATCTGGTATACCAGACCTTCCGCGTTGTTCTTGGTGGCGATGGACTCGCGCTGTGCCTTGTCTTCGTCGGCGTGGGCCTCGGCGTCGCGCACCATGTCCTTGATCTCGTCTTCGCTGAGACCGCTTCCCGCTTCGATGCGGATTTTCTGTTCCTTGCCCGAGCCAAGGTCCTTGGCGCTGACGTGGAGGATTCCGTTCGCGTCGATGTCGAAGGTGACTTCGACCTGAGGCACGCCGCGTGGCGCTGGCGGGATGCCGTCGAGGTTGAAGTTACCAAGCGGCTTGTTGTGGGCGGCCATCTCGCGCTCGCCCTGGAAGACCTTTACGGTCACCGTGGTCTGGTTGTCTGCGGCGGTTGAGAAGATTTCACTCTTCCGCGCAGGGATTGTCGTGTTGCGATCGATGAGGCGAGTGAACACACCACCGAGCGTTTCGATGCCGAGGGATAGCGGCGTCACGTCGAGCAGGAGCACATCGGTGACGTCGCCGGCCAGAACACCGCCCTGAATCGCCGCGCCGATGGCGACTACTTCGTCAGGGTTCACCGAGCGATTTGGCTCCTTGCCGAAGACTTCCTTCACCAGTGCCTGAACCATGGGGATGCGGGTCGAGCCACCGACGAGAATCACCTCGTCGATTTCGTTGGCCTGAAGCCCGGCGTCTTTGAGCGCCTTGAGACACGGTTCCTTGGTCCGCTGAACCAGCGGGCCGACCAGCTTTTCGAATTGGGCGCGGCTGAGGTCGAGCGTGAGGTGCTTCGGTCCGCCTGCATCGGCGGTGATGAACGGCAGGTTGATGTTTGTGTTCATCGACGAGCTCAGCTCGATCTTCGCCTTTTCCGCAGCTTCCTTGAGACGCTGGAGCGCCATGCGATCTTTCCGCAGGTCAATCCCTTCCTCTTTCTGGAAGTGCTCGGCGATGTGATCGATGAGCGCGTGGTCGATGTCGTCGCCGCCGAGGTGCGTGTCGCCGTTGGTTGACTTCACCTCGAAAACGCCGTCACCAAGTTCAAGGATCGAGACGTCGAAGGTACCGCCACCGAGGTCATAGACCGCGATTTTCTCGTCCTTCTTCTTGTCGAGTCCGTAGGCGAGGGATGCGGCGGTGGGCTCGTTGATGATGCGCAGGATTTCAAGACCGGCAATGCGGCCGGCGTCCTTGGTTGCCTGACGCTGCGAATCGTTAAAGTACGCGGGCACCGTGACGACGGCCTTTTCGACCTTCGTTCCGAGGTAGTCCTCGGCGGTTTGGCGCATCTTTTGGAGGATCATCGCGGAGATTTCTGGCGGAGCGTACTTCTTGTCCTGAATCTCCACGGCGGCGTCGCCGTTATCCGCACCCACAATGTGGTAGGGGACGCGATCCGCTTCGTTGTTCACCTCGGAGCGCTTCATTCCCATGAATCTCTTCACCGAGAAGATCGTGTTCTCCGGGTTGGTGATTGCCTGGCGCTTGGCGACTTGGCCGACAAGGCGCTGGCCGTCCTTCGTAAACGCGACGACCGATGGTGTGGTCCGCCCGCCTTCCGAGGACTGTATGACAACGGCGTTCCCGCCTTCCATGACGGCTACGCAGCTATTTGTTGTTCCTAAGTCAATTCCGATGACTTTACTCATCGTTGTCAGCCTCCTGACTAGTGAAATGCTGGGGATCAGGGGCGCAAGATATTGACCAGTGCCAAAAGGCGGCCGCGTTTTTTCTTAAGTCCTGATACGTCAGTGGTGTATGGCTTTGATTGAGGCGCTGAAGCAAAACAATCGAGGCAAAACGATACAGGTGTGCCGTCGCCCGTTCCGTCGCAATTCACTCGCTGCGACGCGGCAGCTACGGCGCAGGCGGGGGAGCGGCGCTCACAGCTGCCGCAGTACCCACGCACCGGCACCGATGATCGCGAGCGCGATGCCCAGAAGCAGCAGGTGGCG